>JAJPHH010000099.1 GCA_021325385.1 Alphaproteobacteria bacterium | reverse complement strand
CTTGCGCCCGGCGCTCGTCTGACCCCCCTCTATGCGCGCCGCCTCGCCAAATCATTCCTTCAAATCCGCCAATGGCCGCGTTTTCTCACGGGCTGGCAAGCGGGAATGACACGGAGATTTTGAAAAGGCGATAATCGAGCTTGGCGTCGAGCAGCGCCAGCGCCTCGCGCCGACGGTCGATCGCCTCGCGCACGCGGGCGCGATGGGCGGCGAGCAGCGGGCGGCGCTGTTTCAGGGTCGCGGCGCCTTGCTTGGCGAGCGCAGTATACGCGCATCCGGCGATCGATATGCCAGGCGCAGCGCAGCCGCTCCATTAGATCGAGCCAGCCGACGTGACTCTCGCGTTAAAGCCGCCGGCCGCCTTCGTCCCGACTAACCCCCGGTATGAGGCCCCGGGCTTCGTACCAGCGGATCGTATGAAGGCTGCGTCCGGTCCGGCTGAAGATGTCGCCAGTGCGGAGAGACGAAGGCGCGGCTCGTCAGCCCTGGCGCGAAGCCGCCGCAAACACCCGCGCCGCCGCCTCCATCTCCAGCCACCTCGCCGCTCGCCGCGCCGTAGCTTCCGCGTCCTCGCCCCAGCGGCTGATCTGGAAATCCTCGTCGACATGCGCGACCCGCCAGGCCTCCTCGGCGGCGAGCCGGCCTCGCGACACGGCAAGCGCCAGCAGAGCCGAGCCGGTCAGCGTCGTCATCACGTGCAAAGCGGCGAGCGCGAAAGGATCGCTCACCGCGCCAACCGCCGCTCCGATCGCGGCCAGCGTCTGCGCCGGCTGCGCGACATGCCGGATCCCTTCGGAGAGGATGAACCGCGCCGCCAATTCCTCGCGCGCCCAGTCGAGCATAGGGTCCCAGGCCCGCGCCTGCGCTTCGACCAAACCCTCCGGCTCGCCGGCGCGGTAGCAGAGCAAGTCGGCGCTCGCAAAGGAGACGATGTCGCCGCGCACCTCCGCCATTTTCGGCGCGACGCCATCGATCGCCGAATTGGCGATGCGCGTCGCCGGCATGGTCGCTGGATCGATCCGCTCGCCCTGCGCGTCCCATTCGGCGGCGACGAGTTCGGCGAGCGGCCGCGTCGAGAGGACAAGCGGATTCTTCGCCGGCGTGCGCGCGATGCGGCCGTCGAGGGTCAGCGCAAAGCCGCTCCCGCTCGCCGCCACGCCGGCGCTTTTATAGAACCGCTTCGGCAGCGGCGGCCGCATATTGCTCTGCGCCGCGCGCATCGGGTTGGCGCGCTCGTCAGACATCGCGGCGGGGGGCGCCGGGCGTTGAGCGCAGCGCCGCTAAATGCTCACTCATCCGGCGCATCCTCGATCGGGTCGGGCGTATGGGCGTCGAAGCCGAACATGTCGAAACTCTTCTGCATATGCGGCGGCAACGGCGCGGTCACGTCGATCGTTCCGCCGAGCGGATGCGGCAGGATCAGCCGGCGCGCCAGCAGATGCAGCTTCGGCTCCAAGCCGGACGGAAGCGCGCGCAGCGGGTCCTTGCGCGCCGGATCGTTGTCGGCCTTTCGATTGTATTTCGGATCGCCGACGATCGGATGGCCGATCGCCTCGCAATGGGCGCGCAGCTGATGCGTGCGTCCGGTGATCGGCCGCATCGATAGCCAGGCGAGCCGCGGCGGGACCTTGTCGACCACGGCGTAGAGCGTCAGCGAATGTTGCGCGTCGGCGTCGCCATGCTTGGCGACGCGCATGCGCTCGAAATCGGCGCGGTCTCCCTTGCGCGGCGCGCGGTTGTCGCCCATCGCCTCGCCTTTAGCGAGAAAGAGCGAGATGCGCCCGCGCGCCGGCTTCGGAACGCCTTCGACCAAGGCCCAGTAAATCTTCTTCGCGCCGCGCGAGCGGAAGATTTCGCCAAGCTCCGCCGCCATGCGCCGCGTCTTGGCGACAAGCAGCACGCCGGACGTGTCGCGGTCGAGCCGATGGACGAGCGCCGGCCGCTGACCGTTCTTGTCGGCGAGCGCCGCGAGCATGCCGTCGATATGGCGGTGAGTCCCCGAGCCGCCCTGCA
This sequence comes from Alphaproteobacteria bacterium, assembly GCA_021325385.1. Taxonomy (GTDB): domain Bacteria; phylum Pseudomonadota; class Alphaproteobacteria; order Rhizobiales; family Beijerinckiaceae; genus Roseiarcus. The sequence goes on along the minus strand of JAJPHH010000099.1, from coordinate 25,871 downwards.
CGGCCAAGCCGTAAGGCTTGTTGAGGACGATGACGCCGCGATCCTCGTAGAGGATCATCGTCCGGAGCGCCGCCGCGTCGTCCTCGCTTGGCCGCGCCGCCGCGGGCGGCGGCGCAAGGTTCAGCGGCGGCACGCGCACGCTCTGGCCGGCTTCGAGCCGGGTCGAGGTCTCCACCTTCTTGCCGCCGACCCTGACCTCGCCTTTGCGCACGATCTTGTTGAGATGCGACAAGGGCAGGTCCGGAAAGCGCCGCTTGAACCAGCGGTCGAGGCGCATGCCCGCCTCGTCCTCGCTCACGTCGAGCAAAGCGACCTTGTCCGAGCGATTCACCAGGGCTCCGTATTGCCACCGCTTGGCCGCGGGTTAAAGCCCAAGCGAGGCGCCGAGACAAGGCCCGCGCCGCGCAAATGGCCGGCCCTACATCTTCATGCCGCCCATGGAATCGCCGCCTGGCTTCATTGCGCCGAAGCCGCCGACCTTGAACTCCACCAGCGCCGAGCCGGCATGTTCGAAGGTCAGGGTCGCTTTGACGGTCTGGCCGGCGACGAGCGGCTTTTTCAGCCCCTGAAACATCAGGTGGACGCCGTTCGGCTTCAGGGCGACGGCTCCTTTGGCCGGGATTTCGAGCCCGTCGATCTGGCGCATTTTCATCACGCCGCCGGCATTGCTCATCTCGTGGATTTGCACCTGGTCGGCGAAATCGGCCGAGCCGCCGGTCAGCTTGTCCGCTGTCGTCCCGTTGTTGCGAATGGTGAGATAGCCCGCCCCGACTGTCGCGCCTTTCGGCGTGGCGCGCGCCCAGGGCTGCTCGATGACGAGGTCGCCCGCCTTGAATTGCTGCGCGAAAGCCGGCGCTGCGCCGAGCGCGAGCGCGCAGGCCAGCGCGAATATGCGTAGATGGTTCATTCAATGTCCTCCGCCGAAGTCAAGTATACGCCGTCGTTGCGAGCGAAGCGAAGCGCTCCAAGCGGGCGCTTCGCTCCGCCCAACGATGGAGAGAGTTCAAGGTTGAACGGTGAACTGAAAGGCGCCTTGCGTCTTATGCGTGTCGACGGCGACCGCACGCCAATGGACGATGTACACGCCCGGCTTGAGCGGTTCGGAGAGGGGCGTGATCAGCGTCGCGGGATCGTTGGGATCGACGCTCGATTTGCCGAGGGGCACAGAGGCGCCGGCTTGCGCGACGAGGGTAATCCCCGAGAAGCTCGGCTCGACGCCTTCGCTGAAAGTGAGTCTGATCTCGCTCGGCGAAGCGGCGACCGTTCCGCCGACGGCCGGCGTCGCCTTCTTGAGCAAAGCATGGGCGAAAGCAGCCGACGGATTCGCCAGAGCACAGGCGGCGGCGAAAGCAAGGGCGAGCTTATGCGGCATCATGAACGAGCTCCGAACATGGCTTGCCGAGCAAGGAATCGGGGACCATGTCGTCGAGGAAGAAATGCAGCGCCGGCGGCGGCGATCGCGCCGAGCCGCGCCCGCGAGAGCGGAGAAAATCATGGTGAAGGTCCGTGACTGAGTGAGAAGAGCGCGCCCGGTCCGAATTCGCGGGACGGGCGCGTTGCGACAGCTTCGGCTCAGACGGAAACAGGCGGCGCCCGCGGTCGCGCGGCTGGGCGTAAGGCGGGCGAAGGCGCGGCGGCCCAGGCTTGCGGGACAAGGCTCCCGGCCCAGTCGCGGTCCGGCGCGAGCAAGAGGGCGACACGCAACAGCGCAATGGGCGCCGCGCCGCAGGGGGAAGAGCCGCACAGCGCGCAATCGTCGCAGCACGGGCGCGAACGATCCGGCGCGCCAGAATGATCGCCCTCGGCGCATAGCGAGACCTGCTGGCCGATGGCGGCGCTGAGCGCCGCCGCGCGCTCCGCCGACGAGGCGGTCTGCGCCGTGGGCGCGGCGCTCAGTCCGAGTTGAACGATCAGGATCAGCGCGGCGAACCACGACGCAGCTGGACGGCGCAGAAGCGTGAGGAGCCGCTTGTCCGGCTTTCGCCTTGCTCTGGTGCGCCCAATCACTGGTTTGCGTCGCGCCTTCGCCGGTCGTCCAAGATTATATTCATTGTGCGCCCAACCGCGGGATCAAACAAGCGAGCGCGCCGGCGCGCTTTGTCTCAGGTCAAAGAGGAGACGCCGCGCCTCTTGTCGAATGGCTTCGATCGCCGCAAGCTCGCCCGCGGCGCGGCGGCGCCCAGCAGCTTCGGGGGAAAGCCATGCAAGCGTCTCGCTTCTTGCTCGATCGGGACGACGGGGCGAAAATCCAAATCTATCGCTGGGCGCCGGACGGCGCGCCGCGCGCTGCGGTGCAGATTGCGCATGGTCTGTGCGAGCATGCGGGTCGCTACGAACGCCTTGCCGAGGCGTTGACCAGAGCGGGATATCTTGTCTACGCGAGCGACCATCGCGGCCACGGGCCGAGCGGGGCGCCGGGCGAGCTCGGCTTTTTCGCGAAATCCGACGGCTGGCGCAAATGCGTCGATGATCTTTGGGCCGTCAACCGGCGCCTCGCCGCCGATGCGCCGGGCTTGAAGATCGTCTTTTTCGGCCATTCGATGGGCTCGATCATGGGCCAGCAATTCATTGCCGAACATGGCGAGGCGCTGGCCGGCGCGGCGCTTTCCGGTTCGAACGGCCCGCCGCCCGCGATCTTGCCGCTCGGCCGGCTCATCGCCCGTTTCGAGCGCTGGCGGCTCGGCGCGCGCGGCCACAGCCCGTTATTGAGGCAGATGATCTTCGGCGAGTATAACAAGCCCTTCCGCCCCGCTCGCACTGATTTCGATTGGCTGTCGCGCGATCAAGCCGAAGTGGACAAGTATGTCGCCGATCCGCTCTGCGGATTTCCCTTCACGGTTCAACTCGCCATCGACATTCTCGACGCGGTCGGGCCGATTGCGAGCCCGGCGACGGTCGCGCAGATCCCGAAATCCCTGCCGATCTACATTTTCAGCGGCGCGCGCGACCCGGTCGGCGCCAATCTCAAAGGCCTGATCGAGGCCTATCGCGGCGCGGGGCTCGACGTGACGGTCAAGGTCTATCCTGACGCCCGCCATGAGACCTTGAACGAGATCAACCGCGAAGAAGTGACCACGGACTTGATCGCTTGGCTCGACAATGCCGTCGGCCGCCGCTCGGCCTAATTGCGGGCGAGGCGAAGCATCCGTCGTAGGGCCGGGCCTCGTGAATGGATTTCTCGCCGGGCCTGCGGCTTGGCGCCCATGAACGACGAGCGCGCGGAGCGAGCCCTTTCGCTCCTCGAAAGATAAGGTCGGCGGGTCTTTTCAAGAGGAGGTTCTCATGATCGTTCGAGAATGGCGCGGGCGTGCGAAGCTCGATCGCGCCGAGGCGTATCCGAAGCATTTTCGCGACAGCGTCGCGCCGGAGCTCAAGAACATTCCGGGCTTCATCGGCGCCGAGTTGTGTCGACGCCTCGAAGGCGACAGGATCGAGTTCCTGGTCGTCTCGCGCTGGCGCTCCATGGAGGCGATCCGCGCTTTCGCCGGACCTGACGCCGGCAAGGCCGTGGTCGAGCCAGGCGCAAGAGCCGCGCTGGAGGAATACGACGACTTCGTCCGGCATTACGAGACGATCGAGGCGCTGAACGTCTAATCCGCGCCGCTGAGGCGCGAGTACGAGCCGCGCCGCCGAAGCCTCCTCCGTTGCGAGGCGGGAGCAGGCCAAACACTGCGGCGCGCGCCCGCTTTCGCCGCGCCATCCCTTGCCGCTTTTGAGTCAGAGCCGCCTTTTTTGATCAATCAGCAAAGAGTACGAGGGCCGGAACTACGACTTCTCCGGCGCCTCGATGCGCGAGCGCGTAACGCGGAGTGCGATGGATGAATTGCTTCGCCGCGCTAGCAATGACCGGCCGCCGCTAAACGGCGATCAAGCCCGGCAGCTCGGCCAGCGACCTGATCGTCCGATCCGGCGCGCCGGGCAATCGCTCCGGCCGCTGGCCGGAGCGATTGCACCAGACGACTTTCATGCCGAAGGCCGAGGCCGCGTAAGCGTCCCAAGCGTTCGAGGATTGGAAGGAAATCGCTTCAGCCGGAAGCCGCAGCCGATCGAGAGCGAGCTGGTAGACTTTCGGATGCGGCTTGAAGGCGCCGACCTCCTCGACCGACAGCACGGCCTCGAACAATTCGCCGAGTCCCGCGGCCTTGACGAGAGACTCGAGCATGGCCGGCGTCCCATTCGAAAGGATCGCCAGACGCTGGCCGCGCTGTTTCAATTCGCGCAGCGCGGCGGGCGCATCCGGAAAAGCCGGCAGCGTCAGATAGCGCGCCATCAGACGCTCGCGCAATTCGGCCGAGTCGATCTCGAACGCAGCAAGCGCGTGATCCAGCGCGTCGCCGGTCACAGTCCAGAAGTCCCTGTGCCGACCTTGCGCCGCGAGCAGCCAGCTCGTCTGCAATTGTTTGCCGCGCCACGCCGCGATGAAAGCGCCGGCGCGTTCGCCCAGCGCCGCGCGGCATTCCTCCGCAACCGCGGAAAAATCGAACAGGGTGCCGTAAGCGTCGAACACGCAAGCGACGACGCCCCGGAGCGGATCAGCCATGAGCGCGCCTCGTCAACCGTAATACGGGCAAATATCCGTCAGTCGAGCATCCGGCGCGGCGTCGCGAGCATGAAGCCGCCTGAAGGCGCAGCCCGCCCTCACCGCCGCAGCGCCTCGACCCCGGGCAGCGCCTTGCCCTCCATCCATTCGAGAAACGCGCCGCCCGCGGTCGACACATAGGTGAAATCGCCGGCGACGCCGGCCGCGTTCAGCGCGGCGACGGTATCGCCGCCGCCGGCCACCGAGACGAGCTTGCGCGCCTTGGTCCGCTGGGCGACGTGGCGCGCCAGCGCCATCGTGCCGCGCTCGAAGCCGGCGAGTTCGAAAGCGCCGACGGGGCCGTTCCAGACGAGCGTTCCGGCCTCGTTGATCGAGGCCTTGATCCGATCGACCGAGAGTTGGCCGACATCGAGCATCATGCCTTCGGGCGGGATGGCGTCGACGCCATAATCGTGGGCCGGCGCGTTGGCGGCGAAATGGAACGCGACGATCGCGTCGAGCGGCAGAATGATGGCGCAGCGCGTCTCCTGCGCCTTGGCCATGATGGTCCGGGCCGTCTCGGCGAGATCCTTCTCGCAGAGCGATTTGCCGACCGGAAAGCCCTGCGCGTGCAGGAACGTATTGGCCATGCCGCCGCCGATGACCAGCGCGTCGACTTTCGAGACAAGATTGCCGAGCAGATCGAGCTTGGTCGAGACCTTGGCCCCGCCGACAATCGCGACGAGCGGCCGCGTCGGCGCCTCCAAGGCTTTGGCGAGCGCCTCGAGCTCGGCCTGCATCGCCCGCCCCGCATAAGCCGGCAAATGATGGGCGAGGCCCTCGGTCGAGGCGTGAGCGCGATGCGCGGCGGAAAAGGCGTCGTTCACGTAAAGGTCGCCGAGCTTGGCGAGTTCGGCGACGAAGGCCGGATCGTTCTTTTCCTCGCCCTTGTGGAAACGCGTGTTCTCCAGCAGCAGGACGTCGCCGTCCTTCATCGCGGCGACCGCCTTGGCTGCGGCTTCGCCGACGCAGTCCGGCGCGAAGCCGACCGGATGCTTCAGCGCGTTGGCGACCGCCGCCGCAACCGGTTTCAGCGAATTGGCCTGGTCCGGCCCGCCTTTCGGCCGGCCGAAATGGGCGAGCAGAATGACCTTGCCGCCCTTGTGCAACAGCTCCTGAATTGTCGGGACCACGCGCTCGATGCGCGTTACGTCCGTGACGCGGCCATGCTCCATCGGAACATTGAGATCGACGCGAAGCAGCACGCGCTTGCCGGCGACCGACGCGTCATCGAGAGTGCGGAAAGCGGACATCGGCGAGGCCTCGCGGAGAGAGGAAGCCAAGCGGCCGTCCGCTGAGTGAGCGAACGGCCGTCAATTCAAGGCCGTTCAGATCACCTTGCTCATCGCGACGGCCGTATCGGCCATGCGGTTCGAGAAGCCCCACTCGTTGTCGTACCACGCGAGCACGCGAACGAACGTTCCGTCGATCACCTTGGTCTGGTCGAGATGGAAGACCGAAGAATGATTGTCGTGGTTGAAATCGGACGAGACGTTGGGCTGGTCGGTATAGGTGAGGATTCCTTTTAATTGCTGAGCCGCGGCGTTCTTGATCGCCGCGCTGATCTCGTCCTTGCTGGTCGGCCGCTTGGCGACGAATTTGAGATCGACCACCGAAACGTTCGGCGTCGGCACGCGGATGGACGAGCCGTCAAGCTTGCCTTTGAGCTCCGGCAGGACGAGGCCGACCGCCTTGGCGGCGCCGGTCGTGGTCGGGATCATCGACAAGGCCGCGGCGCGGGCGCGATAGAGGTCCTTGTGCAGCGTGTCGAGCGTCGGCTGGTCGCCGGTATAGGAATGGATCGTCGTCATGAAGCCATGGTCGACGCCGATCGCATCGTTGAGCACCTTGACCACCGGCACGAGACAATTGGTCGTGCAGGAGGCGTTGGAGACGACAAGATGCTCCTTGGTCAGCTTGTCGTGATTGACGCCATAGACCACGGTCAGATCCGCGCCGTCCGACGGCGCCGAGACCAGCACCCGCTTGGCCCCGGCGGCAAGATGGGTCGCCGCTTTTTCGCGCGAGGTGAAAATGCCAGTGCATTCGAGCGCGATGTCGACGCCGAGCTCCTTGTGCGGGAGCTGGGTCGGATCCTTGATCGCCGTCACCTTCATCTTGCCGGCGCCGGCGTCGATCGTATCGCCCTCGACCTTGACTTCGTGCGGGTAGCGGCCGTGAACGCTGTCGAAGCGCAAAAGATGCGCGTTGGTCTCGACCGGCCCGAGATCGTTGATCGCGACGACCTCGATGTCCTTGCGCCCGGATTCGACGATGGCGCGCAAAATATTGCGTCCGATCCGCCCAAAGCCGTTGATCGCCACTCTCACCGCCATCGTCGTCTCCTCAGAACCTGATATCCCGCAGGCCTAAGCCCTTCTTTTAGGCCTGATCTGATTTGCCGCAAAATGCGGCGCGCGTCTTGCCCTTTTTGCCTCAAGCGTGCGCCCTGGCCAGCGTCGCGTCGGCGACCGCCTGCGGCGTGATGTGGAAATGCTCATACACCGCCTTATAAGGCCCGCTCGCGCCGAAACCCTTCATGCCGATAAACGGTCCATCGCCGATAATCGCGTCCCAGCCCTCGCGGACCGCGGCCTCCACCGCCACTTTGACCGGGGCGTCGCCGATCACCGCTCGGCGATAGGCTTCATCCTGCTCGAAGAAGAGGTCCATGCAGGGCACCGAGACGACCCGCGCCGCGACCCCTTTCTCGGCGAGGATTTTCTGGGCGCCGACCGCCAGCGACACTTCCGAGCCGGAGGCGAAAATCGACGCCGCCGCCGCGCCATTGGCTGGCGAAATCTCATAAGCGCCGCGCGCGCACAAGTTTTCCTTCACATGCGCGCGACGCAAAGCCGGCAGATTCTGGCGGGTCAAGGCGAGGATGGCCGGCGACGTCTTCCGCTCCAACGCCGCCTGCCAACACTCGACCGTCTCGACGGAATCGGCTGGCCGGAACACATACATGTTCGGCATGGCGCGCAGCGAGGCCAAATGCTCGACCGGCTGATGCGTCGGCCCATCCTCGCCAAGGCCGATCGAATCGTGAGTGAAGACGTGGCAGACGCGGATTCCCATCAACGCCGCGAGCCGCAGCGACGGCCGGCAATAATCGGTAAAGACCAGGAAGCTCGCGCCGGACGGGATGAATCCGCAATGCAAGGCCATGCCGTTGCAGGCCGCGGCCATGCCATGCTCGCGAATGCCCCAATGCACATAGCGGCCGGATTTGTCGGTCGGCGTGATCTCGCGCGTCGCCTCGACCTTGGTGTTGTTCGAGCCGGTCAAATCGGCCGAGCCGGTGACCAACTCCGGCACGGCCGGCGCGATCACTTTCAGCGCCGCCTCGCCCGCCTTGCGGGTGGCGATTTCCGGCGCCTCGGCGGCGAGCTTCTGCTTATAGAGACCGATCACCTCGTCGAGATTGGCCGGCAGGTCGCCGGCGATGCGGCGCTCGAACTCGCCGCGGATTTCCACCGGCTTCGATTCGAGCAGACGTCGCCAGGCGTTGCGCTTTGATTTGCCGCGCCGGCCGACCGCGCGCCAAGCTTCGAGAATGTCGTCCGGCACGACGAAAGGTTCGTAGGGCCAATTCAGATTCTGCCGCGCGCCGGCGATCTCGGACGCGCCGAGCGCTTCGCCATGCGCCTTGTTGGTGCCGGCCTTGGTCGGCGCGCCGAAGCCGATCGTCGTCTTGCAGGCGATCATGGTCGGCCGGTCGGAGCGCCTGGCCGCGCGCAGCGCGCGCAAGACTTGGGCGGGATCCTGGCCGTCGATATGGCTGGCGCGCCAGCCCGCCGCCTTGAATCGCGCGACCTGATCCGTCGACTCGGCCAATTCGGTCTTGCCGTCGATCGAGATCGAATTGTTGTCCCAGAGCACGACGAGCTTGTTGAGCCTGAGATGGCCGGCGATCGAGATCGCTTCGTGGCTGACGCCCTCTTCAAGATCGCCGTCCGAGGCGATGACGAAGGTGTGATGGTCGACGAGATCGCCGAATTCGGCGGCGAGCATCGATTCGGCCAACGCCATGCCGACCGCCGTGGCGAGGCCCTGCCCCAGCGGTCCGGTCGTGGTCTCGACGCCGATCGTGTGCCGATATTCCGGATGGCCCGGCGTCTTCGAGCCGACCTGGCGGAATTGCTTCAGATCGTCGATCGTCATGCCGCCCGTCCCGGTGAGATAAAGCAGGGAATAGAGCAACATCGAGCCATGGCCGGCGGACAGGACGAAGCGATCGCGGTCGGGCCAGAACGGATCGGCGGCGTCGAATTTCAACACGTCGCGGAAAAGGACGGTCGCGGCGTCGGCCATGCCCATCGGCATGCCGGGATGGCCGCTTTTCGCCTTTTCGACCGCGTCCATGGCGAGCGCGCGGATGGCGTTGGCCATCGCGTCATGCGTCACAGTCGCGGCCATGCTGCTCTCCCGATTGCTTACGTTTTCTGAGGTCGGCGCTTGAAAGGCCATGAGGCGCCGGTTGATAGGCGCCTTCGGCTTGGCCTGTCAAATGCCGGACGAAAGACGAAGCTTCCGCAGAGAACGCGACCGCGATGTGAACGCCGCATGACAATTCCCCTGTGGGCGACGGCGCAGCGGCGTTGACGCTCGCTTCAACCGAAGCGTAAACATCACAATGCAAGCTTCGGTAAGTTAATGAGCGTCGATCTCCTTGAACCTTCCTTGAAGCGGCTGCGCGCGGCGCTCGACCTGCTCGAAGCCGCAATGGAGCGCCGCGCCCGGCAGGAAGGCGCCAAGGGCGACGCGCAGGAGGAGCTGGCTTTGATGCAGGACGATCGCGCCCGCCTCGCGGTCGAGCTCGACAGTGCGCTCGACCGCAATCGCGGCCTGCTCGCCGCCAATATCGAGGCGGGGCGCCGGGTGGAGAAGGCGAGCGCCGCAATCCGGGAGATCCTCGAACGCCGCCTGGCGACGGCGCCGGAATGACGGGCCAACCATGACGCGGCGGCGCGCTCCCCTCGCCCCATCATCCCGCGCCGCGCTTCCCGCAAAAGCGGCGATGCAAACCGGGCGAGCGGTCATGCGCGGCGGCTCTCCGGGCTCCCGCTCACGCGGGAATGACACGGAGCGGAGAAAGGCGCTAGTCCCATGGCGCATGTGACGGTGACGATCGGCGGGCGCTCTTATCGCCTCGCCTGCAACGAGGGCGAGGAGCCGCATCTCGAAGGCTTGGCGCGCCAGATCGACGGCAAGATCGCCGAGATCAGGGCCCAGGTCGGCGAGATCGGCGATCAGCGCCTCGTGGTCATGGCGGCGCTGACCATCGCCGATGAATTGTTCGAAGCGCGCCGCGTCGTCAGCGAACTCGAGAGGAAGGCCGGCGAGCGCGACGACGTCTACGAGGAGGTCCGGCGCGAGGCCGACCGCTGGGCTGCGGCGCTGGCCGAGGCGATCGGCGACGCGAGCCGGCGGATCGAGGATGCGGCGGCGGCGCTGGCTGGGAAAAGTTGATCCGTTCGGTACGGCCGCCAAAACTCCGCCGGAGCGAAGACGTCTCGGCGATCGGCCCGCGCAAGTCGGCGGAGCGAACATCGCCCCTTTAGCGGCGCAAGCCGGCGCCCACCGCCGTGCTGCAAGCGAGGCTTCTACGTAGACTGCTCCCCGCTACGTAGTAGACTGCTCCCCGCGACGAATTTGGCGTCGCTCATGGCTAGTGGGGTAGGGAGGGAAATCTATGTTCAAGCACTTCTGGTCTTCGATCTTCGCGGGCGCTTTGCTGACCGTCGGCCTCGCTGCGCCGGCTCATGCCCTGGTGGGCCGCGCCTGGGTTTCCGGCCACGGCGCGGACGCCGCGGGCTGCGGCGCGCCGACCAACCCGTGCCGCACGTTCCAGTTCGTCCTCAGCAATATCCTCGCGCCGGGCGGGGAGATCGACGTGCTTGATCCGGCCGGCTACGGGCCGATGACGATCAACTTCGCCGTCAACATCATCAACAAGGCCGCTTTGGCAGGGGTGATCGGCCCTTCGGGCGGCACGGCCATCACGATCAACGCCGGGACGACCGATTTCGTCAATCTGCAGGGCCTGGTCATCGAAGGCCAAGGCTCGGCGACGACCGGCATTCAAGTCAATTCCGCCGGTTCGGTCAGCCTTTCCGGCTCGGAGGTTTTCGGCTTCACCGGCGCGGGGATCAACTTCACGCCCAACAACGGCAGCGGCGGCTCGAGCTCGCTGACAATCTCGAGCACCGGCGTCTATGACAACCAAAGCGACGATGTCGTGATCGCGCCGCAAGGAGGCACGCAAGGGCGCGCAGTGTTGAAGGACAAATGCTCCATTGGCGGCGCCCCGGTCGGCGTGTTGTCAGACGGCTCGGCCGCCGCCTTCGTCCATACCACGATCACAGACTGCATCGTTTCCAACATCAGTGGCCCGGCCGTCGAGGCTAATGGTCCGAGCTCCGCCATCGTGAATGTCATGGTCGACCGAGCCAACATCAGCAATACAGACATCGCGCTGGAATCGTCGGGCTCGAACGCAAGGGTCGCGGTGACCGGTTCGACGATCGCGCACAGCACGACGCCGACACTCTCGTCGAGTTCCGGCGCTTTGTACAGCTTCGGCAATAATACCTTCTTCTACGTCACCACTCAGCCCTCGTTCACCATTACCGAGCAACTCAAATAACTTACGGCGCGGTCCGCGGTTTCGACGCGGACCGCGCCCCAAAGCCGTCGCGACGCAGCTGCGCCGGTTCGAGCGGGCGCCAAGGCAAAGCCTGATCTGCCAGCGCTGGCCGTACATCGAGGAAATAGGACGCCGCAGCGGTCGGCGCGGCGTTTCAGCGTCAGCGGCGACGCCGGGTCGAGGTTTTGTACCGCACCCATTGGATTTCACCGGCGCTTTCCGAAAAGAAGCGCGAGCGCTTGACCGAGACGGCCAATGGCGCCCCGGAACTGGTCGTGGTCCTGCCCTCGAATCGGGAATGGAAACGTCACCGCTGCGGCGGCGGCGACCTTCTGATGATGGAGAATCCGGGCCGGCCTGTCTCGGCTGCGTCGGCCTCGACCATCTTGAATACTTGCCGTCGGGCGACGCCAAGCTGACCCGACGGGCGAAAGGCGAAAAGCGACCGATACGCCGTCGTCGTTCGCTTCAGCAGGAGCCGCGGCCGTTACGAACGACGCGGCTTGCTGGTCGAGCGCCTTGGCGGAGGCGCAGCGCGGCCTCGAGGCGGAGTGAGCGCGTCTCGCGCGCCGAATTGTTGCGAGCGCGCAGCCGCCGCTGGAACCGTCGCCTCAGGAGGGCGTTATGTGACGAATTTGTTACGGCGGAAATGTCATGGCTTTGTTCGAAGACGTCATCAAAACAGGCAATATCGCCACCGGACTCGCGATCGGGGTGGGACTCTGGCTGGTCGGGCCCGTCTTGCGGCCAGCGCTCCGGCCCGCGACCAAATATCTGCTGAAGGCGGGGATCGCCGCCTATGACCAGGCCCGCTTGGCGCTCGCCGAGGCGAGCGAGCAGGCCGGGGACATGCTGGCCGAGGCGCGCGCCGAAACCGGGCGCGAATTGGTCCCCGCCAACGGCCAGCGCAAATCCAGCGGCGCGCGCCAGGCGCGCAGAGGCGGTCGCCGTCGGCAGAGCGCGACTTCCGAGGAGGCGGTCGGCGAGCGCGGCCACTGATTGCGATGGAAAGCTGACGCGAGCTCGGCCGCCAGATGCCGGCGCGCGGCAAACGGAAGGCGCCGCGCGCCGCGGGACTGATCACGCATTCTTGCGCTAGCGGCCGCGCCCGCATCGCGGTCCCGGGATTGCGCGACAACGCGCAATTGGCGCAGCGGGTTCGCGAGCGGCTCGCCCTGCTCAGCGGCGTCTCGAAAATTCAGCCGCGAACGGCGACGGGCAACGTCGTCGTTCGGTTCGCCGCCCCCGTCGAGCTTAAAACGATCGTCAACGAAATCGCCCTTCTCCTCAATGGGCGAGACGAGGCCCGCGTCGACCGACAATCCTGGCACGCCATGGCCGAGCAGGAGGTCGTCGCCGCCTTGAACACCTCGGCTGAGCGCGGCCTTTCGGGGCGCGCAGCCCAGGCTCGCCTCGATGCGGTCGGGCCGAACGAGTTGCGGGTCGCTCCGCCGCGCTCGCCGGCCGAGATTCTGGCCTCCCAATTCAAGAGCGCGCCGGTCGCGCTTCTCGGCGGCGCTTTCGCCCTTTCCTTGTTGACTGGCGGCATGTTCGAAGCGGCGGTGGTCGCCGGAGTCCTCGGCCTCAACGCCGCCATCGGCTACGCCGCCGAATCGCGCACCGAGCGGCTGATCGGCAGTTTCGGCAAGACCGGATCGCGCCAAGCGCGGGCGATCAGGGACGGAGTCGATGCGCCCGTCCCGGCCGGAGGCCTCGTGCCCGGCGACGTGATCGCGATCCAGGCCGGCGACGTCGCGCCGGCCGATTCCCGGCTGATCGAGACATCGGGACTGACGATGAGCGAAGCGCCGCTCACCGGCGAAAGCCTGCCCGTGAGTAAGCGGTCTGGCGCGCTCGGCGCCGGGCTTCCGCTCGCCGCCCGCTCCAACATGGTCTATCGCGGCACGATCGCGATTGGCGGCGGCGGCAAGGCGATCGTCACCGCCACCGGCGCGCGGACGGAAGTCGGCCGAGTGAAGGCGCTCGTCGACAGCGCCCGCCCGCCGCAGACGCCGCTGCAACGCGAGCTGACCTTGTTGGGCGGCGAGTTGCTGCGGCTCACCATGGGCGCGAGCGGGCTGCTGATGATTGCGGGGCTTTTGCGCCGGCTTCCGGCGCTGCAGATCTTGCGCCTAGGCCTGTCCTTGGCCGTCGCCGCAATTCCGGAAGGCCTGCCTATGCTGGCCACCGTCGCCCTCGCCATGCGCGCCAAAAGCTTACAACAGCGCAACATCCTCGTCCGCCGATTGCATTGCGTCGAAACGCTGGGCGCGGTGCGGGTCGTTTGTTTCGACAAGACCGGAACCCTCACCCATAATCGAATGTCGGTCGCCGAGGTCGCGTGCGGCGGCGCGACGTACCGCGCCGGCCAAGCAGGCGCGCTGAGGGCCGCCCTTTCGGCGGGCCGCCTTCCGCTGCAGCAATTGCTGGTCATCGGCTGCCTGTGCAGCAGCGTCGAGCTCGGCCCTGACGACGAGCCGTTGGACGGGTCCGAGACCGAGCGTTGCCTCTTGCTGGCGGCGGCGGCCAACGGCGTCGAGGCCGGCGCCGTGCGGAGACGTTTCCCGCTTGTCGCGGTTCAGCACCGAACCGACGCTTCGCGTCTGATGGCGACCATCCATCAAGACGGCGCGGGACGGTTCATCGCCGTCAAAGGCGCGACGCCCGATGTGCTGGCGCGCTGCTCCGCCGAGATGGACGCGTCCGGCGAAGTGGAGCCGCTGACGGCCGCGCGCCGCGACGCGATCGTCCGCGACAACGAGGCGATGGGCGCGCGGGGACTGCGCGTTCTCGGCTTCGCCTTTGGCCGCGCGAACGGCGAGGATTCGCCGCGCGAGCTTGGCGGCTTGACCTGGGTCGGTCTCGCCGGGCTCGCCGACCAGGCGCGGCCGCAACTCGAGCCGCTGATGCGCAAGCTGCATCGGGCGGGCATCCATACCGTGATGCTGACCGGAGACCAGCGCTCGACGGCGCGAACGATCGCCGAACAAGCCGGCCTCGGCGAGGGAAACAAGATCGAGATGCGCGATGCGGCCTCTCTGCCCCATCGTCTCGATCTTGCCGATCCCGAGATCGGGCAAGTCTTCGCCCGGGTCACGCCTGGGCAGAAGCTGGAAATCGTCCGAGCGCTGCAGCGTTCCGGCGCGGTCGTCGCCATGGTCGGCGACGGGACGAACGACAGCCCGGCTTTGCGCGGCGCGGATATCGGCTTGGCGATGGGGCGCAATGGCGACGCCGCCGCGCAAGAAGTCGCCGACGCCTATCTCAGCGACGACGATCTCTCGCATCTCGTCGAGGCGATCGAACATGGCCGCGCGACCTACGACAATATCCGCCGGCTGCTTCGCTTTTTGCTCGGCACGAACGCCAGCGAAATCGCCCTGACCGTCGTGCTGACTGCTGCGTCTGGCGCAGCGCCGCTGACGCCAAGCCAGCTTCTCTGGATCAATCTCGTCACCGACGTGCTCCCGGCGCTTGGATTGGGATTGGAGCAGCCGGACGACGATGTGATGCTGCGAAACGCGGACGAGTACGGATCGATCCTCGACGCCGCTGAGATGCTTGGCGTCGCCCGCGACGGCGGACTGCTCGCCTCGAGCGCCGTCGTCGCCGGGCTCTATGGCGGACTTCGCTATGGCCTGCCCTCGCCGCGAACTGGAACGATCATGTTCTCCGCTCTGGTGATCGCCCAATTGCTGCACGCGCTGACATGCCGCGGGAGACGAAAGTCGGGCAAGCGCAATACCGGGCTTAACGCCATCGTCGCCGGAACATTGGCCGGCCATGCCGGGACGCTGTCGATCGACAAAATGCGCCGTATTCTCCAATTGCGGCGCATGAGCCCGCCCGACTGGCTGGTGACGCTCGCCGCCGGCGCCTTGCCCTTCGCGGTCGGCCAGATCGGCAAGCTAGCGCCGGCGCCCGCGGCGAGAACTTTGAAGCTCGACCGCCCAGACTCTACCGCGCCGCCCGCTTTTGGCGGCGCTGCGGAAGAGCCCGCGCGCCGCCCGACCAAACCTCGACAGACGCGGGAGGCCGCGCTCTAAAGACGATCGCTCCGCTATGGCAAAGAATCAGGACATTTGGAACATGCACGACGGCGCCATCGAGCACGCTCTGCCGGGCCGCGTTCGCCTGAGGTTCCGGTCAAGGAGAGGCGATCGCAAATTCTTCGAAGACGTCGCGCGCGTCTTGCGCGAAGATCCGATCGTACGCGGCGTCGACGCCAATCCTCTGACCGGCGGCGTCTTGATCCGCTACGCCGGCCGGCCGGAGCAATTCGCCGAACTCGCCCATAGGCATGGAATTCCTTTGAAACATGCCGCCGCGACGGCGCGCAAACTTCCTAAACTGTCGGCCGGGCGGAGCATTCCGGTTTCCAGCGTGGCGCTCGGCCTTCTCGCGCTCGGCCAATTGGCGCGCGGCCGCCTCGCCGGAAGCGCCGGCGAACAGTTCTGGCAAGCGCATGCCTTGCAGCAGCTCCAGGCGCCCGGCTTCGTACCTGCCGCGCTGATCGGCGTCGGACTGATCCAACTGATGATGGGACGCATCCTGCCGCCCGCCTCGTCGTTGATCGCCTACGCGCTTGTGCTGCGCTACCGCCGCGGCGCCTGAGGCGGTCGCTGGAGAGCCCAAACATCTGATTTAGCTAATTGGCACGCACGTGACTAAAAACATCATGCCGTCGGCTCTGCCGCCGATTACAGCTTAAGACCCAATCCGCGACGCAAGGCGCCAGAGCAGATGAGCCGCCTTCCGTCCCGAAAGCTCAAAGCTCAGAGGTTTCCCTCCGCCGCTCCGGGCGCCGCCGCCGGGATGTCGGGACTGCGCGTCTGCGCGGTCATATAGGCGCCCAGCGCGTCGATCTCGCCGTTCGATAGGCGCAAGCCGAGTTTGGTACGACGCCAGATCACGTCGTCGGCCTCCGCTGCGAATTCCTCGCGGATGAGGTAGGTCGCCTCGGCTTCTGTCAGGCCGGCGCCGAAATCCCGGCCAAGCGCCGCGCGGTCCCGCGCGCCGCCGAGGATGCGCTCGGCTCGGGTTCCATAAGTGCGCGCGAGCCGCCGCGCCTCGACCGGCCCCAGCCACGGATAGCGGCGAGCCAGGGCGTCGGCCAGGGCCGGGAACGCGAGCGCGGGAAAGTCGCCGCCTGGAAGCGGCGTCCGGCCGGTCCAACTCGCCCCGATGCGCGCGTCCGCACGCAAATAAGGCGCGAGCTTTTCCAGCGCTTGCTCGGCGAGACGACGGTAGGTCGTGATCTTGCCGCCGAAAACGGAAAGAATCGGCGCGCCGGCTTTGTCGTCGAGTTCGAGAACATAGTCCCGCGTCGCCGCTTGCGCGTCCTCGGCGCCGTCGTCGAGCAGCGGACGCAGGCCCGAATACGCCCAGACGACGTCGGCCGGCCTCACCGGCGCAAGAAAATACGCGCTCGCGGCGCGACAGAGATATTCGATTTCATCGGCCGTGGCGACAACGTCGGCCGGATCGCCGAGAAAGTCGCGATCCGTGGTGCCGATCAGCGTGAACTCGTCTTCATAGGGAATCGCAAAAATGATGCGGTTGTCGTCGTTCTGAAAAATGTAACACCGATCGTGGGCGAAGAGCCGCGGAACAACGATGTGCGAGCCTTGGACCAAGCGCAATTCCTTCTCATGCGGCCGGCCGAACTGATTCAGCACCGCGCTCGCCCAGGGACCGGCGGCGTTCACGAGCGCCCTCGCGCGAATCGTTCGCTTCTCTCCGGAGCGCTGATCCTTGACGCGCAGACGCCACCCTCCTCCTTCAGCTTCCGCAGCAATCGCCTTGACCCGCGTCTCGATTCGCGCGCCGCGGTCGGCGGCGTCGCGCGCATTAAGGACGACCAGCCGCGCGTCGTCAGCCCAGCAATCAGAATACTCGAACGCGCGCCCACGCAATTCAGGTTTGAGCGGAGCGCCCGCTTCGTCGCTCGAAAGGTCCAGACGGCGCGTCGGCGGCAGCAGCCGGCGTCCGCCGAGATGGTCGTAAAGGAAGAGGCCGAGCTTCAGCAGCCATTGCGGCCGCATGCCTCGCCGATACGGAAGAACGAAGCGGAGCGGCCGGACGATGTGCGGCGCGATCCGCCAGACGACCTCCCGTTCAGCCAGGGCTTCGCGAACCAGCCGAAAGTCGTAATGTTCGAGATAGCGAAGCCCGCCGTGAATCAGCTTCGTCGACGCGCTCGATGTGCCGCTGGCGAGGTCGCTCTGCTCGCAGAGATAGACAGAGAGGCCGCGGCCCGCCGCATCGCGCGCGACGCCACATCCGTTGACGCCGCCGCCAATGATGGCGACGTCGTAGAATGGATCGCCGTCGGCGGTTTGCGTCGAGGCGCGCAGATCGGCGTGGTCGCTGTCAGTCAATGATCCGCTCCCCGAACGACGGATTAGCCGTACAGGCGTCAAAGTTCCGGGTTTTCGATGCGGCGGCCGACTGCGAATTCGGCGGCCGTTGGCCTCACGCCGCGGCGGCCGCCTGGGCGATCTCGGCAAAGAAGGCGCCGACCCTCTCGACGATCAAATCCTTGTCGTTGTCGAGCGTCGCGACGTGGTACGAATTGTTGAGCCAGAGCAGCCGCACGTCGTCCGACCGGATGGTGTTGACGACCGCCATCGCATTGGCGGGCGGCACGACATGGTCCTCTCGCCCGTGAATGACCAGCGTGGGGCAGACGATCTTATGCATGAGGTCGCGCGTGATCGAGATCAGGAGCGAAACCTCACGCATGCAGGCGACCGGCACTTCCTCGTAAGCGAGCTCCTTGACGCCGGGCGCCTTGATATCCGACCCGATGCCCGGAATGCGGTCGGGCGGAGGGTTCATCGAGAGCACGGTGGCGAAGCCGTCATTCATCAACCCCGCGGCGGGCGCGATCGGAGCGATGGCGGCGACGAGGTCCGGACAGCGCGCGGCAAGGTTAAGGGTGAGCGTGCCGCCCATCGAGAGGCCGGTCACGAACGCCTTGCGCTTGCGCGCGGCCAATTCGCGCAGCGCCGCTTCGGCCTCGCCCGTCCAGTCGAGATAGCCGGTCCGCGCCATGTCGTCCGGCGATGTGCCGTGTCCGGGCAGACGCGGGCCAACCACGGTAAAGCCGAAACGGCGATGCAACTGCTCGCCGAGATAGCGCATGCTCTGGGTCGAGCCCGTAAATCCATGCACGACGAGTACGCCGACATCGCTTCCATCGTACGTAAACGGCTCCGCGCCCGCCATTACTGCAGTCATGACGCTCCCCCTTTCTTAAGCCCATTGCCGCGCGCTGCGCGCCGAATAGGCGATCGCGGCGAGGGCGATGATCGCGCCCTGGGCCATTTCCTTGCCCGGCTCGCCGAGCCCGAAGCTGGTCAACAGATTGAAACTGAACATCAGCATGAAGGCCGCCGCCGCTGGGCCGAGCATGCCGCCTTTGCCCGATCCGAACGTCACGCCGCCGAGGATCACCGCCGCCAAAGAATTCAGAGCCAGATCCGCGCCGATGCTGAGACTGCCGAAACCGACGAAGCCGACCAGCAGAAACGCGCTGAGCACGGCAAACAGGCTCGACAGAATATGGGCGGCGTAAATCGCGCGGATGTAGGGAATGCCGGACGCCCACGCCGCCCGCGGATTGGCGCCGATCGCGTCGACATAGCGGCCGAACACCGACAAGCGCAAAAAGAGCGCCATCGGGATCAGCGCGGCGGCCCAAACGAGGACCGTCACCGGCAGGATGCCGATCCGCGCCTGGCCGATATAACGCAGCAGTTCGGGCGATTCTCCCGGCGAGCGAAGCTGGCTGAAAGCGGTGACGACGCCGCCGAGAATCAGCACCATGGCCAGAGTGACGATGACCGAGGAGGCCCGCAGATGGGCGATGAAGAAGGCGTTGATCGCGCCGACCGCCAGGCCGAGCAGGAGACAAAGGGCGATAAGAACCGGCTCGGAGAACGGCAGATAGCCGCTGGTCAAAACATAGCTGACCGCCATCGCGACGCCGCCGAACGAGAGGTCCAGCGACAGCAACCGGATGCACAGCGATTGGCCGATGACGGCGATGCCCAGCGGCGCAGCCTGGCGCAGGATAAGCAGCAGCAGGAAGGGCTGCAGCAAAGCCGGCCGGGCGAGCCCCGCGCCGACGAGCAGCGCCGCGGTTCCTATATAGGAGATGGGCAAATTGGCCAAGCGCGCGCCGACCATCTTCAGCCAATGCGGGCTCGCGGCGGATTCTTTGACGATGGCTCCGGTCATACGCCGATCACTTTCCGCCGCTGCAAGCTGATCGCGCCGAGCAGCAGGCATCCGGTGACCACGGCGTGAAAGAAGGGCGAGACGCCGAGCAGGTTCATGCCGTTGGCGATGAGCCCGAGCGTGATCGTCCCCAGCACGGCGCCGGCGACGCTGCCGACGCCGCCGGAAAGCTGCACCCCGCCAAGCGCAATGGCGGTGACCGAGTCGAGGCCGAAAGCCTGGCCGAGGGTCGGATCGCCGGTCGCGATCCGGCCGGTGAGATAGATTCCGGCGACCGCCCCGGCGAGCGAACAGAGGATATAGCAGGCGATGCGCGGCCCTGAGACGCCGGCGCCGCTGAGAGCGGCGCTCTGAGCGTTGGCGCCGATCGCAAACACACGAAGGCCGAAACGGCTCTTGTAGAGTATGATCGAGACGACGCCGATCGCCAGGACGCACCAAAAAAACGCGGCGGGAAAGCCGCCGAAGCTCGCCCTCGCCAACATCACCACCGCCGCGGGCGCCGTGCCGCCGGCGCTCGACACGAACAGCAGCGCGAGGCCCTGAACGAAGGTCATCGTGGCGAGGGTCATGATCAGCGGGTGGACATTGAAAAAGGCGACGCCGATCCCGTTGGCGAGACCGATCGCACAGGCGGCGCCGAGGGCCGCCGGCACGGCGAGCGCCGGATCGACGAGAACGAGGAGCACGCTGGTCAGGCTGACGACCGAACCGACCGATATGTCGATGCCGCCGATCAGCGCGACGACGAGCTGACCCAGCGCGACGATGAGCAACGCCGTGATCTGGCTGTTGACGTTTGCGATGTTTTGCAGCCCGAAAAAATCCGGCGCGCGCGCTGACAGGAGAACGAACATCGCAAGCGGCAGGCCGAGCGAGACCAAGCCGAGCCCCGTTCGCCCGAGACGGCGGACGCTGACGGCGCTCATCTGGAGGCCCTTTCCGGCGGCCGGCCGATCAGCGCGTAGCTCATGACCGTCTCTTCGGTCGCCTCCTCTCCGGCGAGTTCGGCGACGATCGCGCCTTCGCGGATGATCAAGATGCGGTCGCACAGGCCGATATGCTCGGTGAGCTCGCTTGACGTGATGAGCGCCGCGCCGCCGGCGTCGACGAAGGCGCGCAACAAGCGATAGATTTCCGCCTTCGCGCCGACGTCGACGCCGCGCGTCGGCTCCTCGATGAGCAGCACGTCGACGCCGGAGGCCAACCAACGGCCAATCATCACCTTCTGCTGGTTGCCGCCGGACAGCGAGGAGACCGACTGTCTGTCGTCCCGCGCCCGTACGTTCATCTGCTGCATGAGCGCTCGGACGCGGTTTCGATCGATCTTGGCGCGCGCCATCATCGAGGCGCCGCGCAGCATGCCGAGGCCGATATTCTCCTGGATCGAAAGGGGCTGGTAGAGTCCTTCCGTCTTGCGGTCCTCCGGGACGAACCCGACGCCTGCGCGCGCGGTCGCCACGATCGAGCCGCCGAGGGGCTTCGCCGAGCCGTCTCGGTCGAACTTGAGCGCGCCGCCGGCCATGTGCGGCGCAAGCCCGGCGAGCGCCCGAATGATCTCGCGTTGACCATGTCCCTCGATCCCGGCGAGGCCGACGATTTCGCCGCGGGCGACGGCGAACGAAACCGCGGCGCCTCCGGGTCGAGCAACGAAATCGGTCACGCGCAACGCGGCTTCGGCCGTTGACGGCTTCGCGCCGCGCTCGGGATAAAGCCGCGCAAGCTCGCGACCGACCATCAGAGACACGAGCGCATCATGGGTCAGATCGGCGGTCGGGCAAGTCCTCACATGCTTGCCATCCTTCAACACTGTCGTCATGTCGCAGAGTCGGAAGATTTCATCGAGCCGGTGGCTGATGTAAAAGACGAGCTTGCCCGCCCGTCTCTGGTCCTCGATCAACCGCGCAAGCTTGTCGACGCCGGGCGCATCGAGCGCGGCGGTCGGCTCGTCATAGATGACGATGTCGGCTTGAGCGGCCGCGCCCTTGGCGATCTCGACGAGATGCTGCTCGGCGATCGCGAGGTCGCCACAGGTGACGTCCGGGTGGAGATCGACGCCGACCCGCTGCAGGACCGCATGCGCTTGCCGACGCATCGCCGAACGATCGGCGAAGCCGAATCGCCGCGGCTCGCGCCCAAGAAAGAGGTTCTCGGCGATCGTCAGATTGGGAAGCAGCGTGAGCTCTTGGAAGACGGTGGAGACGCCCGCCGCCCGCGCGGCGGCAGGGCTGTCGAAGCGGATGGCGCGGCCGTCGAAGAGAATCTCGCCGGAGTCAGGCGGGTACACCCCGGCCAGAAGCTTCATAAGCGTCGATTTCCCCGCCCCGTTTTCGCCCGTGATCGCATGGACCGACCCGGCCATGCCCGCGAAGGACACGACGGAGAGAGCCTCGGTCGAGTCGAACCGCTTCGTGATGTTGCGGAACTCGACCTTCGGCGTCCGCCCCGCGGGGTGCGCGGCGGACCGTTCTTTGAGCGCCAGGAGAGACATTCGCGCGAGCGCCTTCGCTGTCGCCGCCGATCAGCGCTTGAAGGTCTCCTTGATGACGTCCTCGGGAAGGGTCGAGGGGAACCAGAACGCGTCGTTGAGGTCAGGACGATAGTATTGATCGAAATTTGCGGCGGTGATCGGCTTCGGGTCCGAATAGTAGGACCGATAGACCGGCTTGCCCTCGAGCAGCGCGACCGCCGCCCGCACCATCGCCGGCCCGAGCCCCGGCGTGAAGATCGGCCCGACGCTGTCGGCCCCGGCGGCCTTCCAGGCGCGCAGGAAGCCATTATTGGCCTCGCCCGTCATCGGCACGAGCGACTTACCGAGCTCCTTGAAGACGTCGAAGCAGGCGCGCGTCATGTCGGCGCCCGAAAACCAGATGCCGTCGACAGGCTGGCCGGAGGCGACAAGGTTCTCGCAAAGCTGCTTGCCCTTGGCGTAGTTCCAATCGCCATAGACCTCCGCCCCGATCTTGATATCCGTACCTTTGAGGGAGTCCCTGAAGCCGTTGTAGCGGGCGACCTCCTCGCCGACGCCGGCGACGCCGCGGAACGCCCAGACCGTGCCCTTGCCTTGCAGCTTGTCTTTGAGAAACTCGCCGCCGGTCCGGCCGAAAGCTTCGCCGCCGCCATAGACGGACACGGTCGCGTTGCTGAAAACCCCGCCCGGGCTGAAGACGACGACCGGGATCCCCGCCTTCGCGGCCGCGTCGACTTGCGCCTTCACGAGATCGACGGCGATCGGCGCGATGATGAGCGCGTCGACCTTGTGCGCCATCAGATCTTCGATATCTGCGACTTGTTTCGGCGGCTGCCAATTGGCTTCGACGAAGCGGAATTCTTTGACGTTCGGATCATGCGCGCCGGCGTATTTGATCTCTTGGATGGTCTGGACGATCCAGGTGTTGCCGACGCCCGGCCAGGACATGCCGATGACCCAGGGCGGATCCTTTTTGAATTTTCCGGCCGGAATCATCTCCTTGCTGGACGGCGCCATCAGGCCGGGCGGCAGCAGCTCGACATCCTCGGCAAAAACCGGATGAGGCGCAAACAGCCCGAGGCCGGCGAAGATCGGCGCGGACAGCAAGGACCTCCATTTCATGTGTTCCCTCCCAAGTTCGATCCCCCTGGACGCGACCGCGCCGGAGCGCCCAGGCTTTGCAGACCGGGCCGATCCAGGCTAAACGAACATCAATATGCGCGCAATAGTGTCAAAACGAAAATATTACGCAATCTGGACTAGGTCGGATCATTGCCCAGTCCCGGCCAAGCTTCGACGATCTCCACGCCGCACTCCGCGCAGACTGCGCGGAGATGGTCCGAATCGAGGCGGTCGGTCACGAAAGTGTCGATCTGCGCCATATGGCCGATCCGCACCGGAGCGGCCCTTGCGACCTTCATCTGATCGCAGACCAGAATGACGCGTCGCGCGTTCTCGATGATGGCGCGCGCGACATTGACTTCCTGCGGATCGAAATCGAGGAGCGATCCGTCCTCGTCGATTGCGGAGGCGCCGATCACCGCGGAATCGACCTTGAACTGTCTGATGACGTCGACAGCGGCGCTGCCGACGACTGCGCCATCCGAATGCCGTACCTGGCCGCCGGCGATGATGACCTTGATCGAAGCGTTGGGATAGAGCGTCAACGCCACATTGATGTTGTTGGTGATGACCAGTAAGTCTTTTCGCGACGCGAGCGCTCTGGCGACTTCCTCGGTCGTCGTGCCAATATTGATGAAGAGCGATGAGCTGTCCGAAATGAGGGCGGCCGCCGCCGCGCCGATGGCCCGTTTCGCTTCCGCAGCGATCTGCCGTCGCGCTTCGTAGGAGAGGTTTTCGACCGACGACGAAACCACCGCGCCGCCATGGGTCCGCGTGAGAATGTTTAGCTCGCAGAGCTCGTTAAGGTCCCTGCGAATCGTCTGCGGCGTCACCTCGAAACGGGCGGCGAGCTCGTCCACCTCGACGCGGCCGACCCTTCGCGCAAGCGATACAATCTCGTTCTGGCGTTCGCTCAGTGGAGGCAAAGTGCGACGTCCTGTCTCTAAGATCGCCGCATACTAGCCGTTCTCGCAAGAGCACAAAATGCAGGAGCCGCGCTTGCGCCGTCGCTGATCCGACCGGAGCCGCGAGAGCGGCGCCGGCGCGAGATCGCGTTGTCAGAAGCGGCGCAGCCTTCGCGGCATGTCCGGTCGCGTATTTCCTTCGTGAAGACAATGCCGGTGGAAGCGACGCAAGCCTCGGCCCATCGGTGGAACTGTGACGCGAGCGGGGCCACTGAGCGACGCGACCGCCAATCCCGCCGATCAGGATGTGCTCGCGCGCCTCAGCCTGCCCCCCGGCCCTCGTCGGCATGGAGCGCGATCTCATCGACGCCGCGATTGAGGGTGAGGCCAGACAACGCAAGATCCGAAGAACTGGTCGCCGCGATGAACGCCGCGTTCTGTTGCGCTACGCGCAGCGTCGCGCCGACCGCGCGCCACGCCGATTATACCGGCTCCTAGCTCGAGGCGCCGCGCGAAGACGACCGCGCCATGCTTCGCGCGGCGTTTGATTTCAGGTATAATCTCTCTCCCATCGAGAGGACGATAAGAACTCTTGGCAAGCCGCACCTACGCCTTGTTCGAAGAAGCCCTACGCGGTCGCAAGCAGATCCTTTGCACGTATGACGGCTATCCTCGCGAGCTCTGTCCGATAGTCCTCGGCCATTCCAAGGGACAGGAGAAAGCTTTGACCTACCAATTTGCCGGCCGAAGCAGCCGACATTTGCCGCCCGGCGGACAGTGGCGCTGCCTCTGGCTTTCCAAGGTCAGCAATGTCCATCTCAGAGAAGGTCCCTGGCATGAAGGCGATAGCCATAGCCGGCCACAGGGCTGCGTCGAGGAGGTCGATCTCGATGTCAATCCCAAGAGCCCCTACGCCCCTAAGCGCCAGTGCTAAGCATCAACTATGGGTATGGCCTCCTATTGCTCGATTTCAGCGGCTCACGCGGTCCAACGGTCGATTCGTCCAGCCTGGACCGGAATGATCATCTCTATCTGACAATCGGCCTGCCAAAACCGATCCAGTTTTTATCCATTCTACTTCACCCCCTTCGCAATCATCGTGAATTATTGAATCCGTTGATTATCACGAAAGCCCCACGCACATTCGATATGACGCCAGATAAAAGACCGCCAGCAGTAAAGCGCATAGGGAGAGAGACCGGTTTCGCGACGACCTCTCGAGGCGGACGCTCAGGGTCCGTCGACCTGCGCGCGAACGTTAGTCGAATTCTATCTTGCAGCTAGACAAGGAATATGAGCGTCCGTCGGAAATGATGACGTCACCGTCTAGCACTTTCGCTGTGGCCCGGCCGATCGCTTTGGCGCCGAGCTCGACTTGTTTGCGCCATCCTTCGATATCGTAGGTAACCTGTATCGCAAAAAAATGGCTGCCGTCCGGAAGCTCCAGTTTCGTGCCTTCGAGAATTGCCCCCCCGTCCATGAGGTAGGGCTCAGGCTTGTTGAGCACCTCATGGAACAATCTCGGAATAGACGCCGGATCGTCGAACGAAACGTACCGAACGGAAGCCTCCTCGCCCGGCCTGGTCCCCGCGACCTTTCTTTCGTGCTCAAACTCAACGCCGAGAATATGCTCCATATAACTTTTTGGCATGGCCTTACTCATCTCTGTTGCAGGCGTTATCACGAACCGAAAGTTTCTGACGCCGGAATTTCGGAAAACGTTCGTATAATAGGCGGCCAGATCGACGCTATTGGTATGATATA
The DNA here is from genome assembly GCA_021325385.1 of Alphaproteobacteria bacterium. Lineage (GTDB taxonomy): Bacteria > Pseudomonadota > Alphaproteobacteria > Rhizobiales > Beijerinckiaceae > Roseiarcus. Next base: position 138 of record JAJPHH010000099.1, on the reverse strand, counting down.
TAGCGCCAGCGGGGAAGTTTAAGGAATATGTTTTGGCCTGTTGTATCATTTTCTGTTGCTCGTCCGCAGCCCATGGCTCGCCGCCAATTTCACTTGCCGGGTTCCTCAATGAGGTGACCCAATCGTCGACGTATTTCG
>JAJPHH010000104.1 GCA_021325385.1 Alphaproteobacteria bacterium | reverse complement strand
TCGGCCGCTTCGTCCATCTGCAAATCGAGGGCGTAGTAGGTCTGCACCACGCCGTAGCCGCGGAAGGCGCCGGCGATCGGCGAATTCGTGTAGACGCACCGCCCGACAAGATCGACATTCTCGCAACGGTACAACGAAGTCAGCGCGGCCGTGCCGACATTGGTGACGCCCGGCCCATGCGAGCCATAGGCGCCGGAATTGAGCGTCAGCCGCGCCTGGCGCGCCGTGATCGCGCCCGATTTGCTGAAGCCCTGCTTCAGCCAGACGACGCCGGGATGGCGCGACCGCCCGCCGAGAAAAGTCTCCTTTCGCGAAAACTCCATGCGGACGGGACGCGCCGTGTTCCTGGCGAGAAGCGCGCAGAGAAATTCGTGCTGGAACAGGTCCTGCTTGGCGCCGAAGCCGCCGCCCATATGATCGACGATCACCCGGACCTTGTTGAGCGGAACGCCGAGCACTTCGGAAAGAGCGCCGCGGACCATGAAGGCGGTCTGGGTCGAGCTCCAAACCGTCAGCTTGCCGTTGCCGTCCCAACGGCAGACGCAGACATTCGGCTCCATATAGGCCGGCGTCGGACGGCCCAGATGGTACTCGCCTTCGAGGATGAGATCGGCTTCGGCGAAGCCCTTCTCGACATCGCCGCGCGTAACGACCACCGTCGGCAGCACGTTATTGCCCGAAAGCCCATTGTCATGGATTTGCGGCGCGCCTTCGGCCATCGCCTCTTCGAGCGTGAAGACGGCCGGCAGAGGCTCGTATTCGACCTCGATCAGGGCGAGCGCCTCTTCGGCGATCTCCTCGCTGATCGCGGCGACGGCGGCGACGCCCTCGCCCCAATAGCGGACCTTGCGGTCCAGAATATATTGGTCCTTGGTGACCGAGGCCGAGCGCGGATGCGGCGAGCCGTAATGCAGCACGCGCGGCACGTTTTCATGCGTCAGCACCGCCTTGACGCCTTTGAGCGCCAGCGCTTTCGAAGCGTCGATGCGCTTGATCAGCGCGTGGGCGATCGTGCTGCGCTTGATCTTGCCGTGTAGCATGCCAGGCAGCGCCAAATCGCCGGCATAGCGCGCTTGTCCGGTGACTTTTTCAAGCGTGTCGGTGCGCTTCACGCTGCGGCCGACAATCGTCAGATCCGCGTCTGCGCGCTTCCAGGCGGCCGGCGACAATCCGATGTTCATGGCGCGGGAGCCTTTCTCATCTCGTCAGCGGCGGCGCGGACCGCGTCGAAGATTTTCGTATAGCCGGTGCAGCGGCAGATATTGCCGGCCAGCGCGAAACGGATGTCGTGCTCGCTCGGCTCGGGATTGTCGTCGAGCAGCGCCTTGGCCATCATGATCACGCCCGGCGTGCAAAAGCCGCATTGAGCGCCGCCATGGACCATGAAGCTTTCCTGCAGCGGGCTGGGTTTGTCGGGCGCGGCCTGCAAGCCTTCGATCGTCTCGACGGCGCCGCCGTCCGCCTCGACCGCGAGGACCAGGCAGGCATTGACCGGCTTACCGTTGAGGATCACCGTGCAGGCGCCGCAATCGCCGACATCGCAGCCCTTCTTCGTGCCGGTCAGGCCGATCTCATTGCGGAGCGCGTCGAGCAAGCTGCGGAATTCCGCCACGGCGAATTCGCGCTCCTCGCCATTGATTGTTATCGATAAGTCGCGCGTCATTGGGGAGCTCCTGTCACGGCCTCGAGGGCGCGCCGCGTCAGCACGCCGACCATTTCGCGGCGATAGCCGGCGCTCGCCCGCACATTGCTGATCGGCGTCGCTTCCGACATCGCGATCTCGGCCGCTTCGGCGATCAGCCGGGGCGTGACGCGATTGCCGCGCAGCGCGGCCTCGGCGCGAAGAGCGCGGATCGGAGTCGGCGCCACGGCGCCGAGCGCAATTCTCACGTCCGCACACGCGCCGGCGTGGCGATCGACGCTGACCGCGACGCCGACGGTCGCGAGCTCCATCGCCTTTCTTCGCCCATGTTTGATATAGATGCGCGCACTTGCCGGGCGCGGCGGCGGAATGGTCACGCCGGCGACGATCTCGCCGCGAGCAAGGACCGTCCGGCCGGGGCCGACAAAGAACCGCTCGATTGGCAAGCTTCGCTCGCCGTCCTCGCTCCAAATCGTCAGAACCGCGCCATCGGCGATAAGCGGCGGCAGCGTATCCGCGGATGGCGAGGCGCGGCAGATATTGCCGACCAGCGTCGCCCGGTTGCGCACCTGAATCGAGCCAAGCGCGGCGACGGCGCTCGCCAAATTAGGATATCTGGTCCGCACGACGGGCGAGATTTCGATCTCGCGCGCGGTCGTCTGCGCGCCGACCCGCAACCCTCTCTCCTCGTCAAAGGAAAGCTCATGCAAGTCGGGTATTTTCTTGATGTCGATCACATGCGCGCAGGTCCGCAACTCCTCGCGTATCTCGACCAGGAGATCGGTGCCGCCGGCGAAGAGACTGGCCGTCTCGCCGAGCTCGCGCAGCAGACGAGAAGCTTCGGCCAGGCTGTTCGGAGCGTAATATCGGAACCGTCTCATCTGGCGCCCCTTGTCTTGCCTGCCAGGACGCCGGCGGCGTCGCGCTTGGCGCGCCAATCAAACGCCCCCTTCGTCGAAAGCGCGCGGGCGCGCTTCGGAGGCCTCTCGGCGATGGCTTTCGCCTCTCCGGACGAAGGCTGTTCCACGCCGAGCGCCTTTCCGCGATCGGCGATCAACTGGCGCTCAAGCTCGCGCAGATGCTCGACATTCAGCGCAACGGCCGCGGACGCGTCGCCGGCCGCGATCGCGCGGACGATCTCGGAATGCGCCTGATTGCCGCAGAAGCAGGATCTCGATCCGTTTCCGGTCCATGACAAAAGCGGCTGCTTGTTGATCAATTCGCGCAGGAAGCTGGCGAGAACCCGGTTGCCGGCGAGATCGGCGATCAGCAAATGGAATCCGCGCGACAGGTATCGCGCGTCCTGCATGCGGCCGGCGGCGTAGGCCTGCCGTTCGTCCTCGACGAAAGCGTCGAGACGGGCAATGTCATCCTCGCTCGCCTTTTCGGAGAGCGTCGTCAGGAGGGAGCTTTCGATGAGGACGCGCGCGTCAAAGATTTCGCGCGCTTCGCGCGGCCCGCATGTCGCGATCGTCGCTCCCTTATTCGGACTGAGTTCGACGAGGCCGCTTTGCGCCAGCCGCAAGAGCCCGTTGCGGATCGCCAACCGGCTGGCGCCGGAGCTCAAGGCGAGCTCCCGCTCGACGAGACGGGCGCCGGGCGCGAGCTTCTGATCGAGGATCGCTTCCACGATCGCGCTGACCACCCGCTGTTCGGCCTCGGGACCGCTGGCTACGTCTCGGGGCAATTTGCGCCGCGCCGCCAACATTGAGATCGCTCGCTCCCTTCCGCTGATTGTCAACAATCTCCTGGCGCGAATTGATTGTCAACAATTTTCGGATTCAGCCGTATATTTTGGGTCATATTTAGCTATCTGAGCGAATATGACGCCTTTGGTTAGTAGTGCTTACTGCATAGTCAAGTATACATTTTAGTCTCTCGACTATTCGACAGAGTTCGTTATTTCGGCAGATCCGGATTGCTAGATATTTTACGCCTCGACTCGCCGTCGCTGCCGAACCGTCTTGCCCGACCGATTGTTGCGATTTCTCGAACATTAAATAAGAATAATGAAATTGTTTAATCAATGAATTCCTGCTACCGATTGCTGCGGGGAGGAGCGCATGAAGGCTGGCTTGCTCGAGGCGCTAAGGCGTGGACCTGACGGCTCGACGCACGGCTATGTGCTCAAGGGCGGTAAGGCTATTCTCCCGGGAAGCAGGGAAGCCAAAGGCGCGGATATCTTCATTACAGCCGACGGCTTCGTCGGCGCAGTCGGTGCCCGTCTGCCGACGCCGGTTCAGGCCGCTGTCATCGACGTCGCAGGCCTGCTGATTTCGCCGGGCTTCATCGACGCGCATCAGCATCTCGACAAGACCGGCACGCTGAAATTCGCGCCGAACCCGTCCGGCACGCTGCAAGGCGCGCGCGACGCCTTCGCGGCTTATGCGCGCCGCGCGCCGCCCGGCGATGTGACGGCGCGCGCGTCGCGCACCATGCGCCGCTGCCTGGCGCGAGGCACGACGGCGATCCGCAGTCACGTCAACGTGGATAAGGACGCGGGATTTTCCGGCCTGGAACAGCTTTGCCGCCTGCGCTCGCTATGGGCCGATCGCCTCGTCCTGCAGCTCGTCGCCTTCATGATTCCGCATCCCAATCAGGATCTCGATTGGCTCGAAGCCAATATCGACGCGGCGGTCGCGCAAGCCGACGTGGTCGGCGGCACGCCGGCGGTGGCGGAGGATCCCGACCGCTATCTGGACATACTTTTCAAGGCCGCGGCGCGTCACGACCGGCCTGTCGATCTCCACCTCGACGAGCATCTCAATCCCGAGCGCCCTCTCTTCGACCGCGTCTTCGAGCGCATCCGCCGCCACGCGTTGCAAGGGAAAGTGGTCCTGAGCCATGCGTCGGTCCTCAGCGCGCTTCCGCGCGATCATTTCGAGCGCATCCGCGACGACATGGCGGCGCTCGATGTCGGCGTCATCACCCTGCCGGCCGCCAATCTCTACCTGCAGGGCCGCAGCCACGACGTTTTGCCGCCGCGCGGCCTGACCCGCGTCGCCCAGCTCACGCGCAGCGGCGTCGCCATCGCCACTGCCTCCGACAACATTCAGGATCCATTCGTTCCGACCGGCTCGGGCGACATGCTCGAGATCGCGCGCTGGACGCTGCTCGCCGGGCATCTTCACGCCAGCGAGCTCGACCTCGCCTATTCGATGATCACCGAGACGCCGGCCCGCCTGATGGGCCTGAAAGGGTACGGAATCGCGCCCGGCGCGCGCGCCGACCTCGTCGTCTGCGACTGCGCCGATGTCGAGACTCTCGTCGCAGGCGGCCCCGATCATTTCGTCGTCCTCGCAAAAGGCCGGCCGATTTCCGCGCCGCCCCTCGGTTGGGAGGAGCCGGCTCTTTCCGCGTGAGCGCCGGCGCGCAGCTTTGAGAAGCAAGGGAGGATGGAGCCATGAATATCGACAGACGCGCTTATCTGACAGGGATGGGGGCCGCCCTCGCGACGACGGCCTTGAGCCGCGCCGAGGCCGCCGAGCCATTCAAAATGGGCCTGCTCGTCCCCGGCAGCGTCGCCGAGGAAGGTTGGAATCGCATCGCCTACAATGCGCTGATGGACGTCAAGAAAAAGCTCGACGCGAAGGTCAGCTATGTCGAGTTGCAGCAGAATCCCGCCTCGTTCGAGAAGGCCTTCCGCGACTACGCCAGCCAAGGCTACAATGTCATTCTCGGCCATGGCTTCGAATTCCAGGACGCGGCGCTGACCGTGGCGGAGGAATATCCGAACGTCGTCTTTCTGATCTCGTCGAGCTACATCCATAAGGGCAACGTCATCGGCCTCAACACCGATTCCAGCCAGCCCTTCTACCTGATGGGCGTGATCGCCGCGAAAGTCGGGAAGGGCGCCGGCGTCGTCGGCGGCATGGAGATACCGCCGATCAAAGAGGCGCTCGAAGGCTTCTCGAACGGCGTCAAGGCGACCAACGCCGCCTTCCCCTTGAGCGAAGTCTATATCGGCAATTTCCAGGATGTCGGCGCGGCCAAGGAGGCCGCAGTCAATATGATCTCGCACGGCGCGGATATCGTCGTTCCCGACGCCGACGCCGCCGGGCTTGGCGTCATTCAAGCGGCGCGCGAGGCAGGGTCGAATGTCGGCACATTCGGCGTCTTCACCGACTATACGTCGGTCGCGCCGGCGAACATCCTCGGCACGTACCTGGCGTTTTACGGCGCCGGCGTCGTGCGCATCGTCACCGGCATCAAGAACGGCGACATCCCCAAAAGCAACGTCGATTTCGGCCTCAAGGACGACGACGTGATGAAGTTCACCTACAACGACAAGGCGGCGAAGCCGGTGCCGGAGGACGTCCGCAAATATGTCGAGACAGTCAAGGCGAAGATCATCGCCGGCGAAATACAGACTCGCAAGAAGTGAGGCGAACCGGCTCGTCGAGCTGGAGACCAGCCGCTGGCTCACCCGAGGTCTGCGCGCGGGAGGATGAAAGTCATGATGGCCGATGTACGTGCCTATCTCGCGGGAATGGCCGCCATGATCGCGACGCCCGCTGCGGGCGCGGCGCAAGCCGCCGATGATTTCAAAATGGGGTTGCTGGTCGCGGGCAGCGTCGCCGAGAAAGGTTGGAGCCGCATCGCCCCCATCGGCGGCGAAATCCAGACTCGCAAGAAATGAAGCGAAGCTCTCCACTCGCCGTTCCGGGGGGCGAAAGCGGCTTGGCGGTCGCGGATGAGAATTCGCCGCCGCTCGGCAAAATGGGCCAGGCTCGCCTGTTGCATTGGGCGACGAGGGCGCTGAAGGCGATATTGCCGCCGATTGCGGCGGTTGCGCTCGCGCTGCTCGTTTCCGCCGCATTGCTGGCGTTCAACGGCTTTCCCGCGACGGACGTCTTCACCATCATGGTGACGGGCGTTTTTCACGACGTCCGTTCGACCTCGGAAGTGCTCCTGAAAGCGACGCCGCTGATCCTGATCGGCGTCGGCCTCTGCGTCGCTTTCCGTTGCAGCATCTGGAATATCGGCGCCGAGGGCCAGCTCTATGCCGGCGCGATCGCCGCGACGGCGGTCGGCGTGTCCTTTGCCGGGCTGCCCGCCTGGCTGCACATCGCCCTTATCCTGGCCGCCGGCGCCGCGGCCGGCGCTTTCTGGGCGGCGATCGCGGGATTGCTCAGGATTTTCTTCAACGCCAGCGAGATCGTCACCACGATCATGCTGAACTATATCGCGATCATCCTCACCGATTTCCTCGTGACGGGCCCGTTGAAGGACCCGGCCGCCTCCTATCCTCAGTCGGCGAAATTTCTCCGCGACCTGTGGCTGCTGCGCTTTCTGCCGCCGACTCGGCTGCATATCGGCATCCTGATCGCCGTCGCGCTCGCGGTCGCCGCTTACGTCTTTCTCTTTCGCAGCAGCGCCGGCTATGCCGTGCGGGTGGTCGGCATCAACCCACACGCCGCCCGCTATGCCGGCATCAACGTGCCGAAGAACATCCTCCTCGCGATCGCGATCAGCGGCGCCATGGCGGGCCTTGCCGGCGCGGTGGAGATCGACGGCGTCACCTTCCGCCTCTACCAGGATATTTCGCCGGGCTACGGATTCGAGGCGATCGCTGTGGCGCTGCTCGCCAACAACAATCCGCTCGGCGCGATCTTCTCCGGAATCCTCTTCGCCGCTTTGCGGTCAGGCTCCGAGCTCATGCAGATCAACGCGCAAGTGCCGCAGGTCCTGGTCTTCGTGATTCAAGGCCTGGTGATCCTGTCGGTCGTCGGCTTCGCGGCGTTCAAGCGCCAGACCGCCCGCCCTGCGGAGTAATCGCAAATGCAGAACGTCGTCCATCTGAGCTTCGCCGTGACGACGGTCGCCGCCGCCTGGCGGCTGGCGACCCCGATCGTTTTCGCCGCGATCGGGGAGACGATTTCCGAGCGGGCCGGCGTCATCAATATCGGCGTCGAAGGAATCATGCTGCTCGGCGCCTTTACCGGGTTCGCCACCGTCTTCGCCACTCAAGACCTCTGGTTCGGCTTTGCCGCGGCGATCGGCGCCGGCCTGCTGGCGGGCCTGCTCTTTGCGTTTTTCTCGATCACGATCAAAGCCAATCAGATCGTCGTCGGCGCCGCGCTCAACCTGCTCGGGCTGGGGCTGACCTCGTTCCTCTTCCGCACCTATTTCGTCTCGACCGGCCAGGGCGTGCAGATCGCGCCTGCCTTGGACATCCCGATCCTCAGCGATATCCCCTATATCGGGCCCGCCTTCTTCCGGCAGAATGCGCTCGTCTATTCGACGGTCCTGGTCGTCGTCGCGGCGCGGTTTCTGCTTCGGCGCACCGCCTTCGGCCTCACCCTCCGGGCGGTCGGGGAGCATCCGAAAGCGGTCGACGTCGCCGGCCTCAGCGTCTCGCTCTACCGCTATTGCGCGGTCCTGATCGGCAGCGCCCTGGCGGCGGTCGGCGGCGCCTATCTGACGCTCGCTCACGCCAATCAATTCGTCGAGGCCATGACCTCCGGGCGCGGATTCATCGCGCTCGCCGTCGTCGTTTTCGCGCGCTGGTCGCCGGTCGGCGCATTCTTCGTCTCGCTGCTGTTCGGCTTGTTTTACGCCCTGCAGCTCGTACTTCAGGCCGAGCCCAATCTCGGCGTTCCTTACCAAGCGCTGCAAGCTTTGCCGTATGTCGTCACGATCATCGCTTTGGTCGTCGTGCGGAACAGGACCGACGCGCCGAGCATGCTCGGCGTGCCTTATCGCAAAGCGTGAGGATCGAGACGATGGCCGACCAGCCGTTTCTGCGCATGGAGAACATTCACAAGCGCTTCGGCAATGTGGTCGCCAGCGCCGGCGCGACGATCGACGTCAGGCAGGGCGAAATCTACGCGCTTCTCGGCGAGAACGGCGCCGGCAAGAGCGTGCTGATGAACATTCTCTGCGGCGTTCTGACGCCGAATTCCGGTGAGATCGTCTTTCGCGGCGCGCCCTTGCGCCTCGGCTCGCCGTCGGAGGCGATCCGGCACCGGATCGGCATGGTCCACCAGCATTTCATGCTCGTGCCGAACCTCACCGTCGTCGAGAACTATCTTCTCGGAAAGGAAAGTCCCTTCGCCGTGCTGACCGGCTTGAAGGAAGCCGCGGCGCGCATCCGCGCCTTGAGCGATCATTACGGATTGGACGTCCGGCCGGAAGCCTATATCCGCGACCTTTCCGTCGGCGAGCGCCAGCGGGTCGAGATCCTCAAGGTCCTGTTCCACGGAATCGACCTTCTTGTGCTCGACGAGCCGACCGCGGTCCTGACGCCGCAAGAGACCAATCGGCTCCTCGATCTGCTGCGGGTGCTGGTCGCGGACGGCAAGACCGTGATCTTCATCTCGCACAAGCTCGACGAGGTGATGCGGGTCAGCGACCGGGTCAGCGTCATGCGCGACGGCAAGGTCGTGTTCACGACCGATACGAAGAGCACCAATCCGCGCGAGCTTGCGCGGATGATGGTCGGCCGCGACGTGCTGATGGACCTGCCGACCAAGGCCGCCACGCCCGGCCGGACGGTTCTCGCCGTCGAGAATCTTCATTGCAACAACGATATCGGCCTGCCGGCGGTGAGGGGCGTGTCGTTCGAGGTGAGAGCCGGCGAGATCGTCGGCGTCGCCGGCGTTTCCGGCAACGGCCAGAGCGAGTTGGCGCTGGCGCTTGCCGGCCTCATCCCGGCGACGGAGGGCGCGATCAAGCTGAACGGCGAGAATATCCGCGGCCTGTCGCCCGGCGAGATCGGCCGGCGAGCCATGGCGCATATCCCCGAAGACCGTCATAAGCTCGCCATCGTCCTTCCGCTGCCTTTGACCGAAAATGTCATTCTGCAGCGCTACAATCAGGCGCCGTTCGCGAAAGGCGGATTGTTGGCCCCCGAGGCGATCGCCCGTCATACCCGCGACCTGTTGCAGCGTTTCAAAGTCAAGGCGGGAGGCGTCGACTCCCCGATTCAAACCCTGTCCGGCGGCAATCAGCAAAAACTGGTCGTCGCCCGCGAACTCGCGCGCCGCCCCGACTTTCTGCTCATCAGTCAATTGACGAGAGGCATCGATATCGGCGCGATGGAGTTCGTCATGCAGGAAATCCTGAAGCAGAGGGAGCTGGGCAAGGCCATCCTGCTCATTTCGACGGAATTGGAAGAGCTTTTCGCCCTCAGCGACCGCATTCTCGTCATTTATGAGGGCCGGATCGTCGGCGAAATGCCGCCCGATCGCAACCGCCTCGATGAAATCGGCCTGCTCATGGCGGGCAATGCGCCCGCCGGAGGCGCCGTCCGGCCGCCGCTCGACGAGGCGAGGCTTTGACGCCGGGCTCCGCCGCGGCGCGACGCCGGCTGCTTGCTAAATGGCGTTGATCCAGAATAGCGTCCGCCAGCAAAGAAGAGGCCTTGCCTCCGAAAAGGCCGGCGATCTGGACGGGCGTCTCCCGGTGAACGTCACGCTCAAGCAATTGCAGGCCTTCGTCGCCGTGGCCGATCTCGGCCGATTCAATTTGGCGGCGGCGCACCTGAACCTCACGCAATCGGCGGTCAGCGTTCTCGTCAGAGAACTTGAAGCCGAGCTGAAGCACCGGATGTTCGACCGCCATACGCGCATGGTCAATTTGACCCCGGCCGGCATGGAATTCCTGCCTCAGGCGCGGAAGGTCCTCGACGACCTCGAATTGGCCGTCACCAATATTCACGAGCTGACCAGTCTTCGGCGGGGGCGCGTCACCATAGCGTCGGCGATTGTTCTGGCGGCGACGATCGTTCCGCCGGCGATCGCCAAGTTCGTACGGCGCTATCCGGACATCGCGGTGCAGATCCGAGACATGCCCGAGGAGGAGATCCGCCCCGCCTTGAAGCGGAACGAGGCGGATCTCGGAATCGGCACGCTGTCCGTCGACGATGTCGAGGTCGAGAAGACGCTCCTTGGTCGGGATCGGCTCATGCTGGTCTGCCGCGAAGATCACCGGTTCGCCAACGCCTCGGCGGTGCGCTGGGAAGATCTCGACGGCGAGAATTTGATAAGCCTCGTCAAGGACAATCCTCTGCGCGACATGGTCGATCACGTCCTGATCGCGCTCGGGACAGGCGTCAAGACGCGTTATGAAGTGCGATACTCGACAACCGCCTTGAGCATGATCGCGGAAGGATTGGGCGTCTCGATTCTACCCGAGAATTCGCGGCAATTGACGACCGCGGTGAATATAAAGACGGTTTTGCTTGCCGCCCCGATCATCAGCCGCGACATTTCCGTGATGCAACTCCGCCAGCGAATGCTGTCTCCCGCGGCTTCGGAAATGAAGTCGGTGCTGTTGGAGGCCGTTCGAAGGGCGCTTTAGACCTGTATGCGCGGAGCGCGGCCTACGACACGGCAAAGCTGTCTGCGCCTATATGGCGGCGGTGGGAGAAGAAGCCTCACTTCCGCCCGTTCGCGGCATTCGACGTAGAGCGCTTCATGGATGCGGTCGAGCGCGCCGTCCCAACTCCACAGCTTGAGGTCGTCGTGCAGCGTCCAGCGCGGCGGCGATGATATCGCGTAGGTTCACCGCGCGTTTGGCGCCGCCGCGCTTTGGCGGCGGGATCACCGGCTCGACCAGCGCCCACTCCTCGGTCAGGTCGCTCGGACAACGAAAGCGCCTGCGGTCATAGCGGGCGCGTTTTTTCGTCCGTCCACATCTCAAGGCGGCTATTCGGCGATACGTCGCTCGTCAGAGAGTAGGGAAGGATTGCTGGACCGCCGCGCCGGCGCCTCGATCTCTCTCAGGCACAAAGCGGATGCGCGTCTTGCTTCACGAATGGCTCGTCCGCAAGCCGAACCGAGGCTACGAGCCTACCGTGGACGAACGAGTCTTGTAGTATTCTGCCCATTCCGGCAAACTGCGCTTAGGCGCTACTGGCTCGGGCTTTGGAGCAGAGTCTCGTAGATGAACGGTCTCGCCCCGCTTTCGCCGTTCCTGCGCCTCTCTGGCGAGCTTGCGAAGAACCGGCCGCGAAAGCGGATAGGAGTAATAGCTAACCAAGCGATCGAATTCAGAGATCCGCGCGATCGTCACCCGTTCGCTCATCGAACTGTCAGAATGATGCCGCCATATTTGTTGGAACGGCTCGTCCTTGGTTACCGCGCGACGCACCTCGTCCTCGAAAAGTCTGATTATACGCTCTCCGCTCGTTGCGCTGGAGCCGTCCGGGACGCGCTTACTGCCGACGATAACGATATCCGCGTCGGTCAAATCGTCGATGGCTTTCCGACGATCCTTCTGGTCGGCATATCCGATCGTTAGAATAGTCTGCAGCAATAGAATCTCCCGAGCCGGTTTACGGCGCTGGGTCTTTATCGGCCCATGCTGATAGTAACTGATAACCCGCTCGCGCTCGGATATGCGTGACAGCGTCACTTCGTATTCGATATTCCCAGAAGAATTGAACATGAAAAATGGCAAGGGAAGCTCGTCCGTCAGCAAGGCGCTGCGCACTCTTTCGTCGAAATACGCAACGAGCTCGGACAGCTCGCTATCGGTTAAGCCGGACGCGCCCTTCTGGTGTTCTTCGCCGACGATCTCGAATGTGGGTCTCTGGCCTGGTTCGACCGGCTTTTGACTCGGCGCAAGCGTGAACTTTGTCGTGAGAACAGGGATCGGATTTCGCTTTGTCTTCTTGCTCGTTCGATACATTTGAATGCAGTTGCTTGGTTTGTCGTGATGAGCGGCTCGGCTCGCTTCGGTTGGCAGGAACGGCGTCATAGCTTTCACAAAGAGGATCGACGACGTTGGACTATATTAACTTGGACGAAGATAGATAACCACGATTTTCGACATCATCTTGCTGTTACATATCTCGGCGTCGCCATTCAGTGACAAGGATACGTTCCGCCAGTCGGTATCTATATCCACACGCGATCCATCCAGATCGCAGCTAAAATTCCGGGTGACAAGGATGGGCGCCGAAGCGCTCCGCACAGGCGGGATAGCGATCTCGACGCGCCATGGCGTCTAGGACTTCCATCAACTATGCCGACCGCACGCGATGTCATCTCATGCATCACGGGCGCGAGGATCCCGCCGCCGGTCGGGATTCGGATGCCGAGAATCCCGAGGCGAAAAGAATTCTTTTCGCGCCCGCTCTTTCGACTATCCACAGCCCGTCAATCCTGCTCAGGCTTTTTTGACCCGCTCCGTCAAGAACTCCCCGACGCCAGGATCGCTGCGCCAGGAAATCTCGATACCGCGCCGCGCTTCGCGAGGGCGTCCGATTCATCGTCGGCAACGCGCTACGGATTGATAATCTAGGCTGATCACCCGTCTTATCCGCCGCCGAGATTGTCGAAGATCGCTTCGAGCTCGACCGCTTCGCCTGCCAGTGCGGCTCTCGCTAACCCGTGCGACCGGTTGAACGAACCAACGCGATCCCAAGCAATGGTCCGATCGATAGCTCGCCGTCAGCCATTAATCGACGTATTCGGCTGTCGAGCCGGTCAACACTGGCCCTTGTTGGTCATCCGGCTTCCGTCGCCGAACGCGCCGTGGCGCGAAATACCTGCTTTCCCACCATCCCTGCTGGACCTTTTCAACGGCCAGCAGCCGGTTGCCTCGCTTGAACAAGCGAAACGGCTCATTTGATCCGATCGCGCGCGCAGGGTCATTAAGGAAGTCTTCGAAAGCATAAGAGTCTCGCGCTGCGCGCGCGTTCTCCTCGGGACTGATCGGGCTGCGGTCAAACAGCTCAAAGTTTTCGGCAGGAACTCCCGTTCCATCCGCATGAAATATCGAGAATGCAAATCTATGCGTGCCCTTTGCAGCCGCCTCCGGCTTCGCCGCGGGCGTTTCCATCATCTCCGTCATGATTGATCACTCGCCTTCACAATTCGTCCACCTCGGCAAGAATGGCGGCGAGCTCACCGCCATCCGAGCCGCATTTTGCGGCGGGCTCCGCTAATATCAACGGAAGCACGTATCTGCGGAAATGGGTATCCGATTTGAGAATACGCCGTTCAAGGAAAACCGCCGTCGTGACGCGCGTAATTTGATCGGCTTCGGCTGATCCTATGGTTTCTGGGCTGCGGCCGCGATAAAATTGCACGCTGCAGCGATCCGGCGTCGTCTCGTCCCGCTCAACTATGACCCTGCGCATAATCCCATTCGGATCGACATGTTCAAGCGTCACACAGGGCCGATCGCCGAAGATGGCGTCTTCGATGCCTTCGTCGAAAATGTCGAACTCGCCGCGAACTTCAAAAATGCGCTCCCATTCAGCGAGCAGCGAAGCGCGCCGTCTCGCCTCCTCAGGCCTGTCCCACTTCTTCGGCGCCAGGGCGGCCCGATAATCGGTAATCGTGCATTCGCTCACTTCTTTGCCGCGATCTTCGAGCTCATTGCGATAGACGATTTGGACCTCTCGGATGAAGGTCGCCTCCAATACGAGGATGGGCGACATGACGCTTGAATCAACCACTGAGTTACTTTCACCTTCATATCCAACAGCAACGACATTAATACCAGAGCGGAGCTTTCTATCGCAACGAAAAATGCGCGATGTAGTCCACGAAAAACGCAGAAAGTAGATGGCCGGGAAGGCTATAACAGACGATGAAGATACAAACGAGAGCATCGACCATACGGAGCGCCGATCGCTTCAGTCTCGCGAACCGGCGATCGCCGCTGCCGAGCGGATGGTCATTTGGCGGCCGACAGAGATCTCCGCAGCAGCGGCTCGCTTCGCGTCCGAACGCAATTTGGGACGGCTATGTTCAGAGCTTGGCGAGCCGCGCCTATCTGCAGCTATCGCTTTGCGACAGCCCGCCCGGCGTCGGTCTTCCGGTCGGCGCTCCATTCGCGCCGGCCTACGCGTGTGAATAAGCAAGTGTTGATTGCGCTTGCGAAAGTAATATAGCAATTTATATTAGGCTTTCATTTGGTTCAGTATGGTTTTTGTTCGCCGTCGATGGCGCCGTAAACGCTCCTGCGATGACGCGAACGACCGTTCGGGCCGATAGAATTCGAGCCTTCGTCGCGCGCGCTATATGACGACGACGCGCATAGTCGGGGGCAGGGGAGGGAAGGGGAATAGCAGCCGTCGAAAGCGGGCCTCACTTGATCGAAGGCACAGCCGCCGTATCACGATTGGCCGATCGAGGCCGCGACGCAATGGGCCAGGTCCGGACATGCCGCAAGTTACGGCGTCCAGTTTGCTCGCGGTCGCTCGTGGATGGCCAAAAGACCTGCCGACAAGGCTTTCGAATTTTTACATAGAGACGGCTGGACGATGTCGGCATGGGCGGGTCTCGATCGTCCTGGGTGGGACATTCCCCGGAAATGCTGTAGGTCGACCCAGCACAAGGCAAGCGATGTCGTCGCCTTCCCATGAAATCGAACCGGAGCAATACCCATGAGAATCACCGTCGAAGCCGATGTAGCAGCCCCGATCGGTCAGGTCTGGCGTGCGTATACGACGCCGGCCGACATCGTGAAGTGGAACGCCGCGTCGGACGACTGGCATACGACCAAGGCTAATGTCGACCTGCGGGACGGCGGCGCCTTCTCGTCTCGCATGGAGGCTAAGGACGGCAGCATGGGTTTCGACTTCGCCGGGACCTACACCAAAGTCGTTGAACACAAGCGGATCGAATTTTCATTCGGCGATCGAAATGCCGAAGTCGAGTTCCTGCCCGGCCCAAAGGGCGTTGTCGTCCGCGTTGTCTTCGATAGCGAACCGACCCACTCAGTCGAGCAGCAGCAGAGCGGCTGGCAGGCAATCCTCGACAATTTCGCGCGATACGTGGAGACGAAGGAGAAGTCGTGAGAGCGTGCGAGGGCTAGAGACATTCTGCCGAGCTTGCAAAGCTCCGATCTGGGGTCAGCGCGTATCGGTATCGCGGGCGCAATTGTCGGCGCGCCGGTAACCCGATATGACAAGCTGGCGGCTAACTATCTGGGCGCGCACAGTGGCGTCGATCCCAATTCGGCCGCGTGCTTATGTGTCCATGTCCTCGCAAAGAGAGGAGGGTCCCACGTCGGTCGCGAATTCCGCTGGTGAGGATCCCGAGGCGTCACTGCTTTTCGAGAGCGCGAGATGGAGGGGAGGGGCCAGCATGACCGGTGCCGGGCCGGAGCGGCGACAAGGACGGATTCGAATCGCGTCGCCAGCCAGTGACGTGACAAATTCCGGCCTTGCCGCCCAGCCGACTAGCGGTCGTCCGCACGCGGGCGCAGGGGAGGGGATCTCTTCCTCCGTTACAGCTCAACCTGCGCTTTCCTCGATTCGATGCGACGCTGAGGACGGCAACATATGCGGCGGCCGGGCACCTCCCTGAGCGCTTCGCCGAAGCGCGGCGATCAAATTCTCCAATTGCCGCGGTCGTAAACTAAACAACCCCGAATCCGGACACGCATTCTTTCACGGTTGCCTTTCAACCGCGCCCGCATTCTGAGCTTGGACAATGGGCGCGAAGGATCAACCGCGGCCATGCTTGTCACTTTTTCAAGGATCAACTGCTCTCAACCCGTCCGGCCGTCCCGTAAAGCCCGCGACCGACCGTGGCGTCGAATCGGTCGAGACCGCGGTGCGGGTCTGGGAGATCACCCACCGGAATGCCGAATGCCGCGGCCTATTCTCACGTTGGCCGCGACGCGACCGGCGCCGCAGTCAACAGCTCCGACGTAATGATGTCTTCCAGGTCATCCAACCCGATCGTATTTTGAGAGCATCGGGCGCCTGCGCGCGATCGCGCTAGGGCGTCACGGCGCTCATCACGTAGCGGTTGAGCAACATATTGCCTACCTATTCCTGCATCGAACTCTGGTAAAGTCCGGCGTGAATAAGCACGATGAGATCGAGCGAAGGAATCACGTAAAGTCGCTGCCCGCCATAGCCGATTCCGGCTATCCAATCGACTTCGCGTTTCTGCACAAGCGAGCGGCCGAGCCAGAATTGATACCCATAGAACATTAGGCCAAGCGCATTGATTTGGGGCGTCGTCGCTGCCTCAATGAAGGATGCCGGCGCGACTTGCTTGCCTCGCCATCGTCCCTTGTCAAGGACGAGTTGGCCGATCTTCAAGGTATCACGGGGGACAAGACGCAGCCTGGACGCTGCAACCGGATCGCCCGTAACCGGATAACGCGCCCAACTGACCTGCTTGATGCCGAGCGGATCAAAGAGCGTTCGTTGCGCAAGCTTATCGATGCTCTGGCCGGTGGCTTGGCGCAACACGCAGGCGATCAAGGCCGCGGATCCGCCGCTATAGGTCCAAACCGAGCCAGGTGGATGAGCCACCGGCCGTTCTAGCACATAGCGGCAAGGGTCGGCGGCCATATCCATGTCCGTCTCGCTGTTCGACGGATCGCCGTAGGGCGAGTCTTCGTTCCATTCGAGGCCCGCGGACATGGTCAGAAGGTCACGCAAGGTAATGCGCTCTTTGTCCGGATTTTTGAGACCGGCGTAGCGAGGCAACAACGATAAGACGGGCTGATCAAGGTCCTTCACCCACCCCTTGTCGACCGCGATCCCGAGGACCAGCGCGACGACGCTCTTGGTGATGGAGCGGAGATCATGCGGGACATCCGGTCCAAACACGACCTCTCTCGCCGGCTCCCCCCAATGCTGGTCGAAACCGGAGTAATATTGCTCGAAGATCAACTTGCCGTGGCGAGCGATCAGCACAGCGTGGATGTCGGCGGCTTTCCATTCCATTAGCCGCTGCGCCAGCGCGCAGAGTTTGTCGGCGTCAATCCCGACGCTCGCCGGCGTGGCGGCGTCCCAGCCGTCATCCCGAGCGCTCGGCGCGCCGCAGGGGGGATCGGCGAGAGCGGTCGCGACCAATGCAAGCGATAACGCAAACGCAAGAAGGAGGACGTGCAAGGACTGCTCCGCAGCCGGACGAATCTACATGGATTATAGAGTGGGTTCTGCCGAGATATGAAAAAAGCCCTGTCTAGCTAAATCGCGGTAGCGGTTATTGCTGTGCTCAAACGGAGTGAGATTTCTTCGTAAGCGTCGGGCCGTGGTCACGCCACGCAACTGACAGGCAACAGTTGCGTCAGGGAGGCGCATGGCGCGCCGTCATCGCCCCGCGAGGGTGACAAGGCCTTAAAATCGAACAGGTCGCTCACCAGCAATACGTAATCCCCGCGGCTAAGGTGCTGCGCCTCGGTCAAGACGCCAGCCAGCAGCCAAACTTGGAACCCTGAGGGTGCTCCATCGCCGGGCCGGTGATTTCGACCTCCGCAGCTAAATCTTCAGAAAACAATCAGGTGAAAATGCAGGGGAAGCGCCGCTATGGCGCCATCAATTGGGCGGCGCGGGCAGGCTTGCGGGCGTCGGCATACCCGTCTTACGGTTAGCTACGGCTTTCGCCTCGGCCTTGGCGATAGCTTCGTTCATTGCCTTCATCGAATTCGGCGTCAGCCGGACGTGAGGTCGAACGGATTCGTAGAAAAGCCCTGCGAGGCGCTTCAGCTTCTCAGTGATGAAAAATGCGCTATCGAGCCCGTCTTGCATCCAGATAGGGGCGTTGGAAGATCCGGCGATCCGTTTGAGCATAGGGACTGAGTTCAGGCGGTCATCTTTGACCGCGTAGCTCACCCATCCGTCGTCGGACAGGTCGGCCTCATATTTAACTTGGAAATGGGGAACGCCTTTGGTCCGGCCCCAATCGCCGCCAGCCTTACGCAGCGCGGCCCTTGCCTTCTCACGCTCGCCGCGCCGCAAGAGGATTTCGCCGTGGATGTGGTGGTAAGGCTTCGACCCGGCGTTCCCCCGCGACAGTTCGAATACGAACCAAAGTTCGACGGTCCGGCCGAGAGCCTTTCGAAGTTCAGTCGATATCCTCCGTGACAGAAAGCGCTTTGGGTTCCCGCTGGCGAGCATCTTCGCCGCGATGTCATCGCCGATATTCAGCGTGAACGCCTGACCGAGGTGCTGCTCATATTCAAGATTGATCGCCTGCAAGGCGTAGTGGCTGAACTGGAGCTTCAGGTAGGGCGTCGTGCGGCCCCACTCTGCGCCCTCTCGGTAGCCAATGGCAGTTGGCGCGCCAAGCCGGGACAGACCGTCCCGATCATAAGCCCTCTTCGGCAACGGACGCTTGGCTGCGCCAGTTGGCCGGGCTTTCGGCTGACGGTCGTTCTTGTCGTAATACCAGCGGCTCTGTGACTTCGGCTTACGCCGCGGCGTCTCAATAAGAACGAAAGCTGGCTCGCCCTTACGGCCCCGACGATATATTGGCTTGGGGATCATATCTGTCAGAGGGACGTTCAGCGCTTCACTGAGGCGTTTACGTCTGGCAAAGCGCTCCGCTTTAGCAGTCGGGGAGGAAGAAGGAAGAGAACGCTTGTTGATCTGACGCTGAATCTTGAGTCTACGTAAGACTAGAGATTCCTCTAGTCTTACTACAGGACCCATCCCCGTGTCGGGCGGCAACTTGTCGGCTTCCGCGATCCTTTTGAATTCTCTCACAAAAGCCGCATCGCGGAGACGGTCCGGCCGACGGTCACTGGATTTCACTTCTGTCACTTTCAACGGGCATAATGATACAAAATTGTCGCTCGCCGTGATCTTTTCGTCAACGCCGTATCGATGATCTCGGGATGATCTTGACTAGGGTGGCGAGCGATCGCGCCCCTTCGCGCTGCCTGACGACTTATCGCTTTCACTGACGGGGCGATCGCGACCCGGTAACGCTAGCCGTCCGGCAAAATCCGAGAGATATGGAAGGTTACCCGCCAGAAAGGGCGCGGGGACCGCTCATGTTCAGCAAGGCCGACCCGTCGGACGTCCCAAAAGCGCATTCGGATTACCGCGCGGATGCTGTCAGGCGAGACCGAGACGGGCTCGATCCTGATCGCTTGCACCGTTCGCTGCGCCAATCCCGAAACGACGGCGCGCTTCTTCATTGAGATCGAGACCGCTGATAGGTGCCGCACCTTTCTGTTGAAGACAGAGATCGCGAGAATCGATCCTGTTGGCGAAGAGGCTCGGCGCCTATCTCGCGATGGTGACGATTGGAGCCGCGTCGACGCAAGGGACCCGCGGCTGGTTCTTGGGGTCGGCGGCGATGCGACGCTGGACGGGGTGCATGCCGCTTGGCTGGAACTCGCGAAGGCGTATCATCCCGACCGACTTGCGGCGTTGGACTTGCCGGATGAGATTCTTCGCCATGCCGCGTATTGGCGCGGAATCGACGGGGCATATCGCCGGCTGAAGGATGGAGGGGCTCCTTAGCCTGGCACGGTGATCGCGGTTTGCAGATCATTGGCTGTCTTGGGATGAGCAAATTCCTTGCAGCATTGGTCCTTGACGCAGCCTATGGTGGCGGCGAGGTTCGACGACCGGCCCTCGCTGATGGGACGGCAGCGGTTACTCGAATTGCCAACAGGAGCGCTTCGCTGCGATAAGGGAACTTCAAGATCGGCGCGAGGACGTCGATCGGGTCATGAATGAAGATTCAAGCCCGGATAGTCAATCGAGTCGATCATTTCTTTTCGACGCATGAGTTCGCCCTGGGGTAGGATTCCGTAGCGGCCGGTCGTCGTGCCTTCGGTATGGCCAAGCAGCATCGCGAATTGCTCGTCAAGGTAGCCGGCGCGCCGAAAGGCGTCGGCGACGCCATGCCGAAACGAATGAAAATTCGTTGTCCGGTCAATTTTTACGCCGATCTTGGCGAAATAGCGCCCGAAAAATCGGGACGCTTCGCCGAAATGGCCGCGCGTGTCGCGCTCTGCGGTCGGAAATAGCCGCGTCTCGCCGCGAGCTTTCAGTTGCTCGCGGTAATCCAGCAAGCCGAGGCGAATCAATTCTGGATGGATGGGCACAACGCGAGCGGAGCCCTCGGTTTTGATGCTCTTTTCGTCGGGTCCGTCAGCGTCCTCTTCGTCTGTCACGTGAAAGAACCAGACGCCGTTTTGCTCGCGGACGTCATCAATGAAAAGCTGCGCGATCTCGCCAAGCCGTGCGCCAGAAAAGAGCGAGATAAAGGGTAGCCAATAGCGCCAGTCGCGAATCTTCACATCACCGGCGATGTGCTCGCTGTCGTCGCCGGCGCATGCGCTGAAAAGGGGCGAGGTGAAGATCGCGGTCAGTTGGTCTGTTGAATAGGGCCGGACCTTGCGCTTGCGCTTGTCGATTTCAAGATA
This sequence comes from Alphaproteobacteria bacterium, assembly GCA_021325385.1. Taxonomy (GTDB): domain Bacteria; phylum Pseudomonadota; class Alphaproteobacteria; order Rhizobiales; family Beijerinckiaceae; genus Roseiarcus. The sequence continues at coordinate 34,529 of JAJPHH010000104.1, read as the reverse complement.
ATGGCCGTCGACGGGATTGCTCTCGAGAAACTCGTTGGCGCGCAGCCAATCGCAGTATTTGGACAGCGCCGATAGCATGCGATTAACCGTCTTATCGGCGAGGGTTCGCTTACCGATCGTCCTATTGGATTCGACGATTTCTTTGAAGCTCAGGCCGTCGAACGCCTTGGTCTCGCTCGCACGAAGAGGAAATTGAAGCAAGCCCTGCTTCCAATCTCTAACTGCCTTGCGCGTGATCACGCTGATATGACACGAAGGGCCAACGAAGTCGGCGAAAATACGGATGTCCCTTTCGGCCTGATCCCAAGTATCAGGCTTTGCGCTCGCAAAGCGTTCGCGCTTGAAGCGTTCAAAGAGCGCCATGATAGTCTCGCCAGGCGCGGCGAGTCGCGGCGCCGCCGAGTCCTCCGGCGGCCGGATGACGGGATCGCGCGGCGTCCCGCTCCAATCGCCTTGATCTCGTTCGCTGGCGCGCTCCAGCGCCTCCAAGTGGGCGCGTAGCAGTCTCTGGCAAAGCGCCTTGTATTCGCCCGAACTAGGTTCGATGAGCAGCTTCTCGCGCTCAATGAACCAGTCGGCGGCCCACTGGACTAAGACCGTCTCGCCGACCGCTAAATGCTTTTTGATTTCTCGCTTGAGAATTTCGCGCTGCTCGCGCCGCCATTCGGCCTTGTCGCGCACCATAACGTAGTCAAGAGCCGCGGCAGTGGTCGCGAGGGGCGACGCAAGCTCTTCGGCCGGAAGGGCCTGGATCGCGCCGATCGCCTTGACACGCTCCCGCTCAATCGCTTGTTCGGACGGGAGATTGGCGCGTTGGCGCTCGTCCATCTCGATCTCAGCGAGATAATGGTCCCAGCCGGCCTTGGCGAGATCATGGGTGGTCGCGAGGCGGCGGCGACGCAGGGTCTCAAATTCGGTCTGCCAAGCGGCGATGACCGTCGCCGCCTTGGCCTTGGCCTTGCGGAGATCGGAGGTTCCGAGCGACTTGCGATATTCACCCCGGCCGACGATCTCGCGAAGGTCATCCGGGACCAGGAGCCGCACGTAAAAGTTCGCCGAACCGCCCCGCTTGCCGATGTAGGAAACCATATTGCGCGTCCCAAAAATGGGACAGTCATATGGGACAGTTACAGCGCAGTCAATGCAAGGAAAATCAATAAGTTACACGTCCAGTCCGATCGCTTTTCGATGGCTGGGGGACCTGGATTCGAACCAAGATTAACGGAGTCAGAGTCCGCTGTTCTACCGTTGAACTATCCCCCAACGGCGGCTCGGACGAGCCCGGGCTAAATAGCCAAGCCGGGCGCGAGGCGCAAGAGCGCCGGCGGCGTCCAGACCGGCGATCCGGTCAAAATCGGGCCTGCTTGCCGTTCCAACCTCGTCCGGGCAATGTCCCGCCGCCATGCGGCTCGCCGAGGCGGCCGCGGATCGGCGGACCAACGGGAGGCCTTGAGAATTATGGCGCAGAAGATTCTTGTGGCGCAGGGCGGCGGGCCGACCGCCGTGATCAACCAATCGCTGGTCGGCGTCGTCCTGGAAGCGCGGAAATTCGCTGACGTCGCCGCCGTCTATGGCGCGGCGCATGGCGTGCGCGGAATCGTCGAGCAGGATTTCGTCGATTTGACGCAGGAGACCAGCGCCAATCTCGAAGCGGTCGCCCAAACGCCGGCCGCCGCGCTCGGCTCGACCCGCGACAAGCCCGATCTCAAATATTGCCAGGAAATCCTCAAAGTCCTGAAAGCGCACGAGATCACCGCGTTCTTCTATATCGGCGGCAACGATTCCTCCGACACCGCGCGCATCGTCGCCGAGGAGGCGCGAAAGAGCGGCCATCCGCTCCGCGCGATTCACATCCCGAAGACGATCGACAACGACCTCGTCGGCAACGATCACACGCCCGGCTATCCCTCCGCCGCGCGCTTCGTCGCGCAGGCCTTTATGGGCGTCAACCTCGACAATGCGGCGCTGAAAGGCGTTTATTGCGCGGTCGTGATGGGCCGCCACGCCGGCTTTTTGACTGCGGCTTCTTGCATGGCGCGCCAGCTCCCCGGCGACGGGCCGCATCTTGTCTATCTGCCCGAGCGCAATTTTATCGTCGATCGCTTCCTCGCCGACGTCAAGGCCGCCTACGACAAGCATGGCCGCTGCATCGTCGCGGTGTCCGAGGGCGTCCATGACGACAAAGGCGAGCCGATCCTCGCCAAGCTCGCCGCCGGCGGCCTTGAAAAGGACGCGCATGGCAATGTCCAGCTCTCCGGCACCGGGGCACTCGCCGATCTGCTCTGCGAAGAGATCAAGAACAAGCTCGGGATCAAGCGCGTGCGCGGCGACACGTTCGGCTACTTGCAGCGCTCCTTCGTCGGCTGCGTCTCGGCGGTTGACAGCCAAGAGGCGCGCGAAGTCGGCGAACGGGCCGTGCAATTCGCGCTGCGCGGGGCCGGAGACGGCTCGGTCGCGATCAAGCGCGTCGGCGATTACGCGGTCGACTACGAGAAAGTCGCGCTGGAGAGCGTCGCGGCCAAGACGCGGGTGATGGACGATCATTTCATCGCGCCGGCCGGCAACGACGTGACGGAGGCGTTCCGCGCCTATCTGCGCCCGCTGCTCGGGCCGGACATGCCGAGCATCGCGCGGTTGCGAGGAGCGAGGGTTGCAAAGATTTCCTGAAGAGCGGCGGCGCCACGGCGCCTAAGCGGTCGCGCTTCGGTCAACCGACTGGGTCCAGGCGTCTTGTTCGGGGGGCAAAATGCTCAGTGTGATCGGCATTCATTCTGGGCTCCACCAAATCCCAGGTCAGCCAAATCTTCTCCGAAACATCGGTGACGGCCACGCATGGCTCACGCTGCACTACCTGAATGGCGCCAGCGAGAGCGTCGGCCTCTGGCCCGCGGGAGCCAGAACAGTAGGTTTGCCACCCGATCAGCGTCTTCAGTTTCGAATGGTTGTTCGTGATCCCGTTGGCTTCTTGCCAGATAGCGAGGAAACCTTCGACGTGGTCTTCGGCCTAGAAAAGAAGTATCATTATCTGGCGCTCGCGAGCAGATATTACGGGCTTTATTCCAACCAATCATCAAAGGCCATCATGACCCTTGGGCAATATACGGGGTGGCGTATTACAAATAATTGCGCAACTTGGGCGACGGAGAAAATCGTCGAAATTTTTGGCGCCAGATTGGCTTCAGAGGAGTTTCATTTCGTTAACACGCCAAGAGCATTGCAAATCGCCATTCAAAAGCTGGAGGCCAGAGACCCGACAGCCGTGAACAGGCCAAAATACATGAAGTAGCGCGGCGTTCTCACCGCCCTCGGACTCCTGAGTCGTGAGAGCCGCTTCAACACACCCGGCCAGAGCGAATGATCGAGCGCCCTGTCGTAAATCTCGCGGATGAGTTGAGAAAGCCGCCCAACGTCATTCACCCTGAGCTCCCGTCCTGGCGAGCGAAATTCAATAAAACCGCTCGGTGGAAACGCCCAAGGGTCGAAGGCGGAGCGAGGCGCGCGAGCGCGACACGTTCGACAAAGCGGCGTTCACGTCGGCTCCATTGCCGGCCACGGAATTGTCGCCGTACGTGTAAACCGTATCCGTTGAGCTGATTCCCTGGCCGTTGCCTGACGCCATGGCGTGGCTCAGCCAAAGCTGGCCGCCAAGCGTCAACTAGGGCGCGCCGCCGCGCCGTCCGGCTCGCGCGCTGGTCGGCGTCTCGCCGAAGCGGCGGCGAAAAGTACGGTTGAAATGAGAAAGATCGGAGAAGCCGGCCGAATACGCGATGTCGACGATCTTTAGACGGCGAGCGCGCGGGTCGTGGAGCCGCCGCCAGGCGAGGAGAAGGCGTCGCTCGAGCGTCAACTCGGAGAAAGTTTTGCCGGTCTCCTCCAGGATAGCGCGCAAGTAGCGCTCGGAAATGCCAAGCTTGCGAGCGATCGCCGCCGCTGACGCATCCGGCGCATGGGCGCCGGCGTCGATCTCGGCGAGGATCGCCCGCCGCCAAGCCGCCTTCGCGCCGCGGGCGGCGGCCATTTCTTGCGCATCGCCCTCGGCGCCGACCGCAAGCGCGGTCAAGTCGAGAATATGGGTCGAAAAGGCGCGCGCCAGGGCCGGGTCGAGCGGTCCGTCGAAGCTGTTGAGCAGGCCGAGATAGTTGATTAGCAGGCGCAAGGCCTGGTTGCTCGCGGGGAGCGGCCGCATCAGGGCGGCGTCGACATTCGGCACGAGCGCTTGCAGGGCGGCTCGGGGAAGGGTGAGCGTGATGAAGGCGCCGTCGCCGCGGAGCGTGGCGGCGCCCGGATCGACGCCCGTGCCAAGAACCGCGTCGCCCGGACCGCCGGAAAATTCGCGACCGAGATGCTCGATATGCGCGTCGCCTCGCGTCGGCAGCGTCAGGATCAGCGGGTCCTGAATGTTGGCCGCGCCGCCCTTTCGGGAGACATAGGTCGCGTCGGAGCGCGACCCGATGACGACGCCCAATCCGGGCAGAGCGTGGAACGTCACCGAGGCGCGGAACGGCCGGTCGTCGAGCGGCTTGATGTCGACGTTGACGATATTGCGGCCGTAAATTTCGCGCCAAAGCGCGAGCCGCGCCTGCTCGGGAAGGGCGTCCGTCGAAATTCTGACGGGACCTGTCGGACTGGTGTCGGCCATGGCTCCCCTCCGCCACAGCAAGTCGAAAAAAGGGCCCTCGACGCTTACGGGATGACGCGGCCCTCCGCCCTCCTAAATCGCCTTGCGTCGCCCGGCCGCGATCGGCACTCTACCGCTAATTCACGAGATCTAAAAGAAAAATCAAAACGGAGGGCCGGGCGCGCGTTTGGCCTCACGGCCTGCGAAACGCAGCTTTGTGCGCGACCAAATAGCGGCCGTTGTGCCGTCCAGTCCTATTGTTTCTTCCGTACAGTCCAAGACGGCGACGACAACGGCGCTATGGTGACGCGCGCGTCCAGCCTCTACGCTTTGGGGAAAGATTGCCATGATCAGGACTCGCCTATTGACCGTGGCGGCGGCGCTCGCCGCCTGCGGCCTCGCGCTCTCGCCTGCTCACGCTTTGTCAAACCGCGCGTGGCTGTCCGGCAAGGGGACGGACGCCCCGGGCTGCGGCGCGCCTACCGCGCCCTGCCGGACGTTCCAGTACGTCCACGACAATATCATCGCCGCCGGCGGCGAGATCGACGTGCTCGATCCCGCGGGCTACGGCGCGGTGACGATCAACAAGGCGCTGAGCATCGTCAATGACGGCGTCGGCACGGCCGGCGTGCAGGCCGCCTCCGGAAACGCCATCACGATCAACGCCGGCGCAAGCGATACGGTGACCTTGCGCGGTCTCAACATCGACGGGCTCGGAACCGGATTGAACGGGATCGTCTTCAATTCTGGCGGCGGTTTGACGATCGTCAATTGCGTCGTCCGACACTTCGGTGACAACGGCATCCTGATCCAACCGACCTCGGGCACGATGGTCTTTCTTGTCTCCAATGTGACCGCCTCGGACAATGCCCTTGCCGGCGTCTCTTTTCTGCCTGCAAGCGGAACGCCCAGCGCCACCGGCGAAATCGATCACGTCATCGCAACGAGTAACCAAATTGGAATCAGCGTTGCTTCGATTAACACAAGCGGCGGCGTGATGGCCCTCGCCTTGTCTTATGACGTCGCGAGCGAGAATAGCCAGTACGGCGTCCTCGTCTCCGGCGGCGGCGGTCAGCTTACCGTCTCGATCGACAATTCGAGCATGAACGGCAACGGGGGAACCGGCCTTTCCGCCGGCGCCACTGCCAACGTCCTGCTCGGCCGCTCGGTCATCACATCGAACAGCCTTTTCGGGGTCGTCAATAATACCTCGCCAAACAGGCTCTATACCTATGGCGACAACCGCATCAACGGCAGCGGGACGTCAGATATTGTCGGGTCCCTTAATACGACCTTCACGCCGCGGTGACGTCGGCGCGCACGCGGCTCGCAGTTTACGGGGACGTCCGATGATCAAAACATCTTTGCTTGCTCCGATCAGCTCGCCCCATCGAAACATCCCGTAAGATAGGACTTGGCGCCGACAACCGGGTCCGCCGGCGGAAAGGGGTCATCATGACGGATAGCCGCTTTATGGGCGCCGCCACGGCGCTCGCCGTGATTTCCTTTGGCTTCGCCGCCGGCCCCGCCCACGCCGTGCCGAGCGCCAGCCGCGCCTGGGTCTCGGGACATGGCGTCGATCAGGCCGGTTGCGGCTCGCCGGCTTCGCCCTGCCGGACCTTGCAATACGCCCACGACAATATCGTCGTCGCCGCCGGCGAGATCGACGTGCTCGACCCGGCCGGCTATGGGCCGATAACCATCACCAAGGCTGAGCATCGTCAATGACGGCGTCGGCGTCGCCGGCGTGCAGCAGGGGACGTCGCAGGCGGACGCGATCACGATCAACGCCGGCCCGTCCGACGCGGTCTTCATCCGCGGCCTCACAGTCGACGGCCTCGGAAGCGGCCGGTACGGCCTTAACTTCAATACAGGCGCAAAGCTCGCTATCACGAATTGCATCTTCCGCCATTTCGTCAATATCGGCGTTTTCATCAATTCGAGCAGCCCGATGGCGTATTCCGTCTCGAACACCGTCGTCAGCGATAACGGCGCTGGCATCTACATACTGGGAAGCGCGCCGATCACGGGGACAATCTCGCACACGGAAGCAGACAATAACGATCAAGGCGTCGAACAAGCGATAAACGACTCGGCCGCCGTCACGATCGTCGACAGCGTCGCCGCCAATAATACCTATGATGGGTTTTATATCCAGAAGGGGCAGGCGACGCTCAGCCGGGTCACCGCGAACGGCAGCAATTTCGGGATAACCGTCGAGACCGACAAGACAGTCTTGGTCAGCGATTCGACCGCGAGCAACAATGTCGATGACGGCCTTTTCAATGATGGCGGAATCGTCATTATCACGCGTTTCACGGCGACAGGGAACGGAGCAGGACTGTCTACGGAATTCGGCACCGTTTTCACCTATGGCGACAATCGCATCCTTGAGAACGGGACCAATGTCAGTGGAACGCTGACGCCCGTGACGGGAAATTAGAGTCGTACCTAAAATCATTGCCGTCTGTATCGAGAGACGAGGAGCGTCGCGACTCGGCCGCGCCGGCGGGAGCTCGTCTAGCTAGTCGATGGGAGCAGCCCTGACGGCGCGCCAAGCGCGGTTTTGACCGATCCTCACCGCGGAAAATCCTGCTCGCGGGCTGAGGGGGTCATCATGACTAGTGATCGCTTTAAGGCGTCGGCGGCGGAACGCTCGACTCTTTCGGCAACAACAACATCGCCGACGCGAATAACCAGGGATCGCTGACCCCGATCGCGCAGCATTGAATCGCCCCGTCGCCGAGGCCGCCAACGGGAAACGGCGTCCGGCCCGACGCTTCGACGAGGCCGGCGCATGAGGGAAGCCAGCCGGCGATCGCGACGATTTGAATGAATGGCGGCGAATACGGCGACCGACCCGACTGTTCGACAAGTGGAGGGCGCAAGCCTTCCAATGCTGGAGAACAGTCATGCGCATAACGACACTTGCCGCCGTCGCCTCGTCGGCGGTGGCGATCGGATTGGGCGCCGCGCTGGCGTCGGCGCCGGCTTCGGCGGCGTTTCGTCCAGGCGGCGGAGGCGGCCTCCATGGCGGAGGCGGCGGCTTCCACGGCGGCGGAGCGCCGTTCGGAAGCTTCCACGGCGGAATGCCGGCGTTCCATGGCGGCGCCGCGCTCCACGACAATTTTGTAAGAAGGAGCCAGTTCGCTGAGTTCGGCTTCGGACATCGGCGCGGCTTCGACTTCGATCGAGACCGCGACTTCGACTTCCGCCATCACAGGCATCGGCGCTTCTTCTTCTTTGCCGGCGCCCCCTTCTTCGGCTTCGACTACGGCGGCTACCCGTACGATTGCTCGCCGTACTGGAACGGCTACCGGTGGGTCTATCCGTACGGCTACGCTTGCGGCTACGGCGCAAGCTACTGGGCCTACTAGCCGGCCGCGAGTCTTTGCGAAGGCCCGACGAGGCTCCCGCCGGGCGCCCATACGGCCGGCTGCGGCGGCCGGCCGGATTTCGGCGAGCGGGGCGGCCGAACCCGCTAACGCCAACGGCTTGGCGCATCCATCAGGCGCAACACGCTCGGCGCGCGATTTTAACCGCTGGACCCGGCGAACCATCCCGTAATACTTAGTCCGCCGCGGACAATCCCGCCGGCGAGCTAAGAGGGGTGCTCATGACAATTCATCGTTCGACGGGCGCCGCTGCGGCGCTCGCCGTGATTTTCTTCGGCCTGGCGTCTGGCCGCGCCGAAGCGGCGTCTCTGAGCCGCGCCTGGGTATCGGGACATGGCGTCGACCAGGCGGGCTGCGGCGCGCCGGCGTCGCCGTGCCGCACCTTCCAGTATACGCACGACAACATCGTCGCCTCCGGCGGCGAGATCGACGTGCTGGATCCGGCCGGCTATGGGCCGATAACCATCACCAAGGCGCTGAGCATCGTCAATGACGGCGTTGGCGTCGCCGGCGTGCAGCAGGGGACATCGGGCGCGGACGCGATCGTCGTCAACGCGGGCGCGAGCGACGCCGTTTCCCTGCGCGGGCTTTCGGTCGAGGGACTGAACAACGGACAAAACGGGCTTACGTTCAATTCAGGCGCGGCGCTCACAATCGCCAACTGCGCCTTCCGCCGCTTCTCCAATGACGGCATTTTCATCAACGCCTCCGGCGCCATGACCTTCTCGATCGCCGATACCAGCATCGACGGCGATAGCTATGGAGTCGATATCGAGGGAACGGCGGCCGTTACAGGAATCATTAATCGTACGGCGACAAACAACAACGCCTTCGGCGTGATACAAGTTGGAAACGACGCGGCGGCCGTGACGATCGTCGACAGCGTCTCCGCCAATAATCTCACAGCCGGATACTCATTCGTGACGGGGAAGGCGACTCTTACCCGGGCTACGGCGAGCGGGAACGAGATCGGAATACGCGTCATCACCACGAAAGCCGTTTTCGTCGCCGATTCGAACGCCAGCAATAACTCCGTCTATGGGCTCTACAATAGCGGGACCGCCGTGCTCACGCGCTTCGTTGCGACCGGCAATGGGACAGGCGTCTTCACCGGCTCTGGCGCGAGTTTCACCTATGGCGACAATCGCATCTTCGAAAATGGGGCCAATATCAGCGGAGCGCTGACGACCACATCCGGGAACTGACGCCGTCCATGCGCGCCGGACGAGCGGAGCCGGCCGTTTCTTCCACATGTGCGGACGCACATGAGCGCGCCGATTTGGGGGACTTCTCGATGACGAAGACTTGTCTGTTGGTTGCGGCGCTCGCCGCTTTCAGCTTTGCGCCTGCCGACGCGTCGGGCTTGACGAATCGCGCCTGGGTGTCGGGCCACGGCGTCGACCAGGCGGGCTGCGGCGCGCCGGCCTCGCCCTGCCGCACGTTCCAATACGCGCATGACAACGTCGTCGCTTCGGGCGGCGAGATCGACGTGCTCGATCCGGGGGGATACGGCCCGATCACGATCACCAAGGCGATCAGCATCGTCAATGACGGCGTCGGCGTCGCCGGCGTGCAGCAGGGGACGGCGAACCAGAGCGCCATTGTCGTCCATGCGAGCGCGACCGACAAGGTCTTGCTGCGCGGATTGACGATCGAGGGTCTGGACGTCGCGAGCCATGGCGTGACGCTGACCAGCGCCGGCTTGCTCGACATCCAAAATTGCATCCTGCGCGGCTTCGCCCAGAACGGACTCAATCTTGCCGGGGGCGGAACGACCGTCCACGTCTCCGACACGATCGTCTCGGACTATGGGAATTCAGGCGTCTATTTCAGCCCGAGCGCCAGCGCCGCCGCGTTTTACGAGCGGGTCCAGGCGATTGGGCCGGGCTATACAGGATTTCTCGTCAATGGCGATCTCGCCGCGAGCGGCTCTATTATCAAGGCCCAAGCTGCGGATAGCGTCGGGGCCGGAAACTATGTTGGATTCTTCGCCAATGGCAGCAACGACGCCTCGGTGCATGTGAGCTTCATGGCGGTCAACGCCAAGGCTTTCAACAATTCGTACGGCGTAACCGCGCAATTGGCGACGATGTTTATCACGCAATCCTCCATATACGGAAACTCGGCAGGCGGCTACAGCGTCGACTCCGGAGGGACGATCAAGACGTTTGGCAACAATTCTATCGCCGATACGACAAATGGCGGCAGCTTGACGCCCATTCAAATGCAATAGCGCTCCGCTCGGCATCGGCTGGGTCGTCAACGGAGGCGCGCGTGGCGCGCCTCCCATATGAGGGGGTGATCGCATGCTTAAATCACCGTCACTGATCGCGGCGACCACGTGCGTCGCGCTCGCGGTCGTTCTCTCCACGCCCGTCGGCGCGGCGCCGAGCGCGAACCGCGCCTGGGTGTCGGGCCACGGCGTCGACCAGGCGGGGTGCGGCGCGCCGGCCTCGCCCTGCCGCACGTTCCAGTACGCGCATGACAACGTCGTCGCTTCGGGCGGCGAGATCGACGTGCTCGATCCGGCGGGCTATGGGCCGATCACGATCACCAAGGCGCTGAGCATCGTCAATGACGGCGTCGGCGTCGCCGGCGTGCAGCAGGGGACGTCAGGCCAGAACGCAATTACCATCAATGCAGGGTCAGGCGACGAGGTGCTTTTGCGTGGGCTCGAGATCGAGGGCCTCGGAACTGGCGCAAACGGCGTCGACCTGGTTTCGGCCTTTCGCCTCACCATCGTCAATTGCGCCATTCGACGCTTCACCTCGGGCGGCGTCATGCTCATGCCAAGCAGCGCGAGCGGCGGCGTGACCGTATCGATCTCCAATACGACCTTATGGTCGAACGGCTACGGCCTTCTCGCTTACCCTCAAGGTTCGGCGACGGTGCAAGGAACAATCTCCAATGTCGAGGCGACCGGCAATTTCGAGGGCGTCTATATAGACGGCTCCGCTTCCAGCGCGGCCGGCAGCTACCTCGTTGCGAATGAGGTCAATGCAAGCAAGAATTGGTACGATGGTTTTGGAGCGAATGGCTCGGTCACGCTGGCGTTGACGCGGTCGCTCGCCGTAGGAAACGGCTACCACGGCGTTTTCCTCGGCGCTGGCGCGGTGGTCGGCAGCTATGGCGACAATCGTATCTGGAACAACATCCAATCCAATGTTTACGGAGGAAGCCTCACTGCCTTCAGCGGAAACTGACGCGGATCGCGGCGCGTCGCGCCAAAACTTGCCAGAGGCGTCCAGTTCAGAGAGATGTGAGGCGCGCGCAAGCAATGACGAAATCCGCCTCTGGCGGCGTCTCATATGTAGTGAGACAGACACGAGGTTGGCGCGACGCAAAAGCTCAAGTAAAGTCGCCCTCGCGAGTCTGCTGCGTCGCAGAATCAAGCCAGAGCGATGAATCGCTTCATTCTTGTCACTGCCTCTCTTCTCTGCGCCGGCGCCGCGTCGGCGGCGACGATCGTCGCGGCGCCGGTCGGCTCGCAAGAGACCGGCGCGATCATCGTCTCCGGCACGTTGCAGCCCGGGGACGACGAGGCCTTCGCCAAGCGATTGATGCAGTTTCCGAAGGGAATCGTCGTCTTTCAGGGCGAGGGCGGCGATCTTGAAGCCGCGATCAAGATCGGCACGGCGATCAGGCTGAAGAATTATGCGACGCTCGTGCCGGCGGACAGCCATTGCGCCTCGGCCTGCGCCGTTGCCTGGCTCGGCGGCGCGCCGCGCATCATGGAGGACGGCTCGCAGATCGGCTTCCATGCCGCCTACACGCTGAAGAATGGTCAGACGAAAGAGGCGGGCGCACCGAACGCCTTGCTGGGCGCCTATCTCGGCAAGATCGGCTTGCCGGATCGCGCGGTCGTCTACATCACCGCGGCGCCGCCCGAAGGCATGACCTGGCTCAGCGCCGCTGATGCCGAAAAGGCCGGGATCGACGTCAAGACGATCGCCGCGCCCAAAGCGCCTCGCCTCGCCGCCGCTTCGCCCGAGCCCCGGGTCCTGGCCGAACCGGTTCGCAGCGAGCAGCTCAAGGCCCGCCCCAAGCCGCCGCATCGGCGCGCCGACGTCAGGGCGAATAATCACAGATATTTCGTCGCTTGGATGATGGAGACGCTGCGCCGGCTCGGCGCCGGCCAATCCGCCAATTTCACCGCCCGGGACAACGTCACGCGCAACCGCTAGAATCGGCCACGCGCCCTTCCTCGAATAACCTCCGGCTCGGTAAGATGCGCTTGGGCTTCAGGACGAGTCGGGGATCGCCATGGGCGAGTTTTCGGGCGGGGGCGCCCAGCGCCGGCCGTCAATGTCGCCGCGCGGCGGATGGCGTTTTCTCGCGCCGCGGGCGCCGCTGAGCGCGGCGGAAATCGCAAAGCATCCGCGGCTCATCCCGTGCATCCGCCGACAGGCTCTGTCCCTGCTGTCGATCCAGGAGCTCAACCCCAGGCTCGCCGCCGTCTTCGCCACCCAGCAGAGATGGCTGATGGCCCATATGGCGCTGGCGCAATATTTCGCCGCCGCGGGCGAAGGCGGCGGGCTGCGGCAGACCAAATTCATCGAATCGGTCGCCGCTCGCGGCGTCGCCAGCAAGAACACGGCGGACGCCTTTCTCAAGGAAATGCTCAAATACGGCTATGTCCGGCCCGCGCCGCATGATGGCGACCGGCGGCAGCGGCCGCTCGAGCCGAGCGCCCACGCCGTTCAATCCGTCTCGGCCTGGCTGACGGCGCATCTGGCGACCTTGGACGATCTCGACGGCCTCGACCGCCGCGAGGCGTTCCTCGCTCAGCCCGAGCGCATCGCGACGGTTCACCCGCGCATCGCCGACGGGCTTTTGCGCTCCGACGCCATCCGCGCGCCGGCCCCGACCTTTTCCCTTTTCACGTGGCTGAACGAGGGCGGCGTGGTCATGGATTGGCTCATCGCCGGGCTTGCCGACGTCCCGCCCGGCGTCGAGCGCGTCCCCTCGACCGTCGCCTCGTTCGACGATCTCGGCGCAAGAATCCATCTGTCGCGCAGCCATCTGACGCGCAAGCTGCGCCGGGCCGAGGCCATGGGCAGCCTCGGCTGGTTCGGCGAGCGTGGCAAATCCGTCATGTGGGTGTCGGCGGAATTCCGCGGCGAGTATCTCGCCCAGCAATCCGTCAAGCTCGCAATCATCGATCAAGCGTTTCGAGACGCGTTCGCGGAAGAGCGCGACGGCCAGGGTGCGGAATCCCCCCAATAAAAGTCAGCCGGCCAGCGCCGATTCAGTTTGTGATTGCTCGATGTTTCGAGCATTCCATTTTTTTGCGAGCGCCAGCCGCCAGAGGAACTGTCGAGGACGGGTCCGGCGCAACGAGCCGCTCCGCATCGTCGCCGCGGCGCTGGAAGTCGCAATGAGGGCCGTGATGCGCGCGAAAATTCTTGACCTGCCCAACGGCCGGCGGACGAACTCGGATCGGATAAGGCGGATCGAAGTCGATCTGGGCCGATCGCTTTCGCTTCAAATCATGTACCTCGAAATCTATGAGGACGAAGGTTTGATCTATCAAGGCCTGGTCGACCTTGGCCGCCTTGCCGCGCGCGGGGGCCAAGGCGCCAAGTCCTCCCAATAAAAGTCAGCCCGCCGGCGCCGATTCAGATTGTGATTTTCCTCTTTTTGAGACTTTGATCTCGCCGCCGAGCGCCCGGCTCGGATGGGTTGAGGGGCTGCTATGACCAGGATGTCTTTGCTCGCGGCGACGACGCTCGCCTCGCTTTCTCTCGCGCTCTCGCCGGCCCAGGCGGGCTCCGCCAACCGCGCCTGGGTCTCCGGCCATGGGTCTGACGCCGCCGGCTGCGGCGCGCCGACCTCGCCCTGCCGCACCTTCCAGTACGTCCACGACAACGTCATCGCCGCCGGCGGCGAGATCGATGTACTTGATCCGGCCGGCTACGGGCCGGTGACGATCAGCAAGGCGCTGAGCATCGTCAATGACGGCGTCGGCGCGGCCGGCGTGCAGGCCGTCTCGGGCGACGCGATCGTCATCAACGCCGGCGCGAGCGACGTCGTGACGCTGCGCGGCCTCGACATTGACGGGCTCGGGACTGGATCGAACGGGGTCGTCTTCAATTCCGGCGCCGGCCTGACCATCGTTAACTGCGTCATCCGGCATTTCTTCAATAGCAACGCCGGCGTCAAGCGAAGCCAGGCCCTGGTCCAGCCGGTAGAGCCGAGCGGCGATGGCGTCCTGATCCAGCCGACGTCCGGCTCGATGAGCTTTCTCATCTCGAACGTGATCGCCTCGGACAACGGTCTTGCCGGCGTCGTTTTTCGACCGCCGAGCGGGACGCCGAGTGCAACGGGGACGATCGATCGTCTCACGGCCGTCAACAACTATCTTGGCGTTAGCATCGACACATCACACGGCGGCGCGCTGAATATCGCCGTGTCCAATAGCGTCTTAAACAATAACAGCTTTGGGATAGAGATTGACGCCGCCACCGCTCTTGCCGCGTCGATCGACAATTCGAGCATGAGCGGCAATACGTATGACGGCCTTGACGCAGGAGGTGCGGCGACCGTTCTGCTCGGCCGATCCGTCATCGCCTCGAACGCCCGAATCGGGGTTGGGGCCACGAATGAGTCGGTAGGAGGGCAAGCGACAATATATACCTATGGAGACAACCGGATCAATCAGAACGGAACAGACATCTACGGCCCTCTGACGGCCGCCCAGCCGCGATGACGGGGCGACTCCAATGATCAAGACGTCTGTGCTCGCGGCGATCACGCTCGCTTCGCTCGCTCTTTCGCTCTCGCCGGCCCAAGCGGGCTCCGCCAATCGCGCCTGGGTCTCCGGCCATGGGTCTGACGCCGCGGGCTGCGGCGCGCCGACCAATCCGTGCCGCACCTTCCAATACGTGCACGACAACGTCATCGCCGCCGGCGGCGAGATCGCCGCGCTCGATCCGGCCGGCTATGGGCCGCTGACCATCGCTCAGGCCGTCAGCGTTCAAGGCCACGGCTTTGCTTCGATCAGCGCGACGAGCGGCGGCGACGCGATCGTCATCAGCGCCGGCGCTTCGGATACGATCCTGCTCAACGGGTTATTGCTCGACGGCGAGGGCGCGGGCCGTGACGGCGTACTCGTCAATGCGGCCGGCTCGGTGCAGATCGTCAATTGCGTGATCCGCCACTTCGATCACGGCGTCGACTATGAGGCGAGCGATGCGGCCGTTCTTTCGATCTCGAACACGATAACTTCGGACGAAGTGGGGCCAGCTGCAGGGGGGGCGCTCGGCGTCTTGATCCAGCCGCAATCCGGCAATCCGCGGGTCATGCTCGACGCCATCAACGCGACCCATGACAATAGAGGCGTGGTTGTCGCTGGCGGACAAGTGATGCTCTCGAACAGCAACTTATCGAACAACAACTACGGTTTGCTTGTTGGCGGCGGCCAGATCCTGGTGAAAAATAGCGTCTTGTCCAACAACGGCGATGCCGGCGTGTGGACATTTTCGCCCACTTGGCTGGCCGGTGCGGCGATCTATGGCAACGGAACTGGGGTGCTCATCCAGGGCGGCGCGGTCAACAGCTTCGGCGACAACGATATCGCCAATAACGGCGCCGACGTGAGCGGCGGCAGCATGACGTCAGTTTCCCCGCAATAGCGCCGGCTCCGCAGCAGGGGGGGACAAGCACATGATCCGCATCGCAGTCCTGATCGCCTCGCTCGCCGCCGCAATGGTCGCGCCGCCGGCTCACGCGCAGCTTGTGCGCGTCTTCGTCTCCGGCCACGGCGACGATTCCAACCCCTGTACTTTGGCCGCGCCATGCCGCAGCTTCCAGCAGGCTTACGATGTCGTCGCCGCCAGCAACCCCCTCGGCGCCGAGATCGAGGCGCTCGATTCGGCCGGTTACGGGGCCCTCGCCATCAGCACCTCGATCAGCATCCAGGGCCACGGCTTCGCCTCGATCGCGCAAACGAGCGGCGCCGCCGACGCGATCGACATCAATGCCGGAAGTTCCGACACGATCCTGCTCAACGGGTTGTTGCTCGACGGCGAGGGCGCGGGCCGTGACGGCGTCTTCGTCAACACGGCCGGCTCGGTGCAGATCGTCAATTGCGTCATCCGCCATTTCAGCGACGCCGGCATCGATTATGCGCCGACCAATCCGCCCATCCTGTCGGTCTCGAATACCATCGTGTCGGACAATTCGGCCGCGGGCGTCTTCATCAGCGGCGCTGGCAGCGAGCCGATCACGCTCGACGCCGTCACCGCGACGAACAACACGAGAGGCCTGGAGGTGCTTGCCGGCCAGGTGACGGTGACGAACAGCAAGCTTTCCAACAATCCCACCGGCCTGGATCTTGCCGGCGGCCAGGCCATGGTGAAAACCAGCGTTTTGGCCAATGACAGCATCGCGGGGGTGAACGCGAGAGGGGGCGTCGCCTGGCTAGCGAAATCGGCGATCTACGGCAGCGCCGCCGGCGTCGCCATTGCCGGCGGCGCGGTCAACAGTTTCGGCGACAACGACTTCGCCAATAACGGCGCCAACGTCACCGGCGGCAGCTTGGGCGGGACCAAGCCCCAATAGCGGCTGGCGACGCGCCGCCGAAGGAGAAGCGGTCGGGCGCCGCGCTAGACCGAAAAGCTTACCCCGCAGCCGCAAGACGCGACCGCGTTCGGATTCTTCACCCGGAAAGCCTGGCCCATCAGGTCGTCGACGAAGTCGACCTCCGCCCCGGCCATGTATTCGAGCGAGACCGGATCGACGAGAATGGTCGCGCCGTCGCGCTCGACGACGAGATCGTCCGCGGCGCGGTTTCTTTCGATGTCGAAAGAATATTGGAAACCGGAGCAGCCGCCGCCTTTGACCGAGACGCGCAAGGCCGCGCCGGGCTCTTCGCGCGCCAGGATTTTAGCGAGGCGGCGAGCGGCGCTCTCGCTCAGCGAAACAGGCGCGGCTTTCGGCTCGGCGATTGAATCCATCGATCACAACCTTTTAAAGCGCTTTATCAGGGCCGTAAGCCGTTAAGATAGGCTCAGGGCGTTCGAGCTTCAATTGGCGTTGGGGAAGGCGATGGACGGGTCTTCGGGCGGTCGGGCGCCCTATGCGGCCGATCCTGCCGCTTCGCGCGGACGGCTCTTCCCGGAGCCGCCGTCGCCGACCCGCACCGACTTTCAGCGCGACCGCGACCGCATCATCCACTCGACCGCCTTCCGCCGGCTGGCGCACAAGACGCAGGTCTTCGTCTACCACGAGGGCGACCATTTCCGGACCCGCCTCACCCATACGATCGAAGTCGGCCAGATCGCCCGCGCCCTGGCCCGCGCGCTGCGGCTCGACGAAGATCTTGCCGAGGCGGTGGCGCTTGGCCACGATCTCGGCCACACGCCTTTCGGCCATACCGGCGAAGACGCGCTCGACGATTGCCTTTCGCCTTACGGCGGCTTCGATCACAACAGCCACGGGTTGAAGATCGTCACCGAGCTCGAGCGCCGTTACGCCGATTTCGACGGGCTCAATCTCAGCTTCGAAACAATCGAAGGCCTGGTGAAGCATAATGGTCCGTTGGTCGACGCCGCCGGCGCGCCGCTCGGCCGCTGGCGCAAGCGCGGGGCGCCGCAGGCGATCCTCGCCTACAACCTTCGCCAGGATTTGGCGCTGGCCCGCTTCGCCAGCCTCGAAGCGCAAGCCGCCGCGCTGGCCGACGACATCGCCTATGACGCCCATGACGTCGACGACGGCCTGCGCGCCGGCCTCTTCGACCTGGCGACGATTCGCGCGACGCCGTTCATCGCCGCTTTGCTTGACGAGATCGACCGCCTCTATCCGGGCCTCGAGACCAACCGCGTGATTCACGAACTCAGCCGGCGGCTGGTGACGCGGTTCATCGAGGACGCGATCGGCGAAAGCCGGCGTCGCCTCGCGAGCGCCGGCGTCGCCTCGCTCGACGAGGTCCGCGACGCGGGCGGAACGCTGGTCGGATTCTCGCCGGCCCTCGCCGCGGCGGCGGAGGCGATCAAGACTTTTCTCTTCGTTCATATGTACCGCCATCCGAGCGTCGCGCGGGTTCGCGAGAAGGCCGATCGGGTCGTTCGCCGGCTGTTTGCGGCGTTCTTCGCCGAGCCGGCCAGGATGCCGGCCGAATGGGCCCAATTGACCTCCGAAGCGGAGGCGCGCGACGGCGAAGCGGGCAGGGCGCGCGCCGTCGCCGACTACATTGCCGGCATGACCGACCGCTACGCCATCGCTGAGCATCGCCGGCTTTTTGACGAGGCCCCGGACTTGCGATAGAGCGGCCCTCTTTCCCAAAGAGGGTTCATGAATATTTTCGTCGATTTCCAGCGGCGCATTGCGATGCTGCTCGAAGAGATTGCGACGTCCGGGCGTCTGCCGCAGCCGCTCGACCTCGGCCGCTTCACGGTCGAGCCGCCGCGCGAAGCGGCGCATGGCGATCTTTCGACCAACGCCGCCATGGTCTTCGCCAAGGAGGCGAAGGCGGCGGGGATGAATCCGCGCCAGTTGGCGACCGAGATCGCCGCGTGGCTCGCCGAGCAAGACGACGTCGATCAGGCGGAAGTCGCCGGGCCGGGCTTCATCAATATTCGCCTGAGGCCGCAGGTTTTCGAGGGCGTGCTGCGCTCGGTTCTGAGCGAGGGGCCCGCATTCGGCGCCGGCGCGCCGGCCGGAGAGCCGGTCAATGTCGAATATGTCAGCGCCAATCCGACCGGGCCGATGCATGTCGGCCACGCCCGCGGCGCGGTCTTCGGCGACGCGCTCGCCAATCTCCTGAGCTTCGCCGGCCGGAAAGTGACGCGCGAATATTATATCAACGACGCCGGCGCGCAGGTCGACGTCCTCGCCCGCTCGGCCTTCCTGCGCTATCGCGAAGCGCTTGGCGAGGCGATCGGGGAGATTCCGGACGGGCTTTACCCCGGCGATTATCTCGTCCCGGTCGGCGCGGCTCTAGCCAAAGAGTTCGGCGCGGCTCTTAAAGAAAAACCTGAAGCCGAATGGCTGCCGATCGTCCGCCGCAAGTCTACCGACGCGATGATGGCGATGATCCGCGACGATCTCGCCGCGCTCAATGTCCGCCACGACGTATTCTCGTCCGAGCGCGCGCTGACCGGCGCCGACGGCGGCCCCGACCGCGTGCGCGAGACGATCGACGATTTGAAGGCGCGCGGCATCGTCTATCTCGGCCGCCTGCCGCCGCCGAAAGGCGCGCCGGTCGAAGATTGGGAGGATCGCGAGCAGACCTTGTTCCGCTCGACCGATTTCGGCGACGACGTCGACCGTCCGCTGATCAAGTCGGACGGCGGCTACACGTATTTCGCCGCCGACATCGCCTATCACAAAGACAAGGTCGACCGCGGCTTCCGCACCTTGATCGACGTCTGGGGCGCAGATCACGGCGGCTATGTCAAACGCATGCAGGCGGCGGTGGCGGCGGTCTCGGGCGGCAAGGCGACGCTCGATGTGCGCCTGTGCCAGCTCGTGCGCCTGATGCGAGCCGGCGAGCCGGTCAAAATGTCGAAACGGGCCGGGGACTTCGTCACCTTACGTGAGGTCGTGGACGAAGTCGGCGTCGACGCGGTTCGTTTCATGATGCTGACCCGCCGGAACGACGCGCCGCTCGATTTCGATCTCGCCAAGGTCATCGAGCAGAGCCAGGACAATCCGGTCTTCTATGTCCAATACGCGCATGCGCGCGGCCGCAGCGTGCTGCGTCAGGCGCGCGCGGCCTTTCCTGGTTTCGACGCCTCCCCCGCTGCGATGGCGGCCGCCGACCTCGCTTTGCTGACGGACGAAGGCGAGCGCGCGATCCTGCGGCTGATTGCGCAATATCCGCGCGTGGTCGAACAAGCCGCCGCGGCGCGCGAGCCTCATCGAATCGCCTTTTTCTTGCATGATCTAGCGACGGCGCTGCACGCCCACTGGAACCGAGGCAAAGATATGCCGCATTTGCGTTTCGTTAATGAAACGAGCAGAGATTTAACCAATGCGCGTATAGCGTTGGCGCTTTCGGTGACGATTGTTCTATCGTCGGGCCTCGCGCTGCTTGGGGTCAGCGCGCCCGAGGAGATGCGCTAAGCGAAAAGCGGCATAAGGCGGCGAGCGTAACTGAAGAGGACTTTGGATGAGCGAGACCGCGCTGCGCGCGACCCCGTCCGTCAATATCGACGAATTCGAGCGGCGGCTTCGGGCGACGGGCCCGTTGGGCGCGGTTGCCGACGATCCGCTCGCCGAACTCGCCCGCTTGCTCGGCGCGGAAGAGCCGCCCGTCAAGCCAGAAGCGGCCGAGCAGGCCAAGCCGGAACCCGAGCCTGCGCCGGCGCCGCCGCCGGCGCCGGTTGCAGAAGCCGCGCCTGCGCCGCCGCCGCTTCGCGCCGCGCCGCGGGTCGAGAACGCTTTCGGCCGAGTCGTGAATGTCGATTTCGGCGGCGGCCATGCTGCGCCGAACCCGCCGCCGCCGCTTTCGGTCGAGCCGCCGCCCTATGTCGAGCCGGCTGCGCAGTCGGCGCTTGGCGCGGCGCCCGCCCGGAGCTTCGGCGAAGGGGCGCAAGCGCCGCGAAAGATTTGGCCGATCGCCGCGCTAATCGTCATCGGCGTCGCCGGCGGGGCGGGCGCCTGGGCCTATCGCGGCGGCGTACCCGGCCTGACCGCGAAAGCGCCGCCGCTGATCATGGCCGCCGCCGGACCGACCAAGGTCCAGCCGCCCTCGCAGGAAACGGTCTCGTCGCCCAACGACATCTCCTCGCTCATTGGCAAGGAAGAGCAGGGGAAGCAGCCGACGCCTGCGACGGTCGTGTCGCACGAGGAGCAGCCGGTCGATCTCAACGAGCGGGCGAGGGCGCAAGCCGCCGCCGACGCTCACGCCGAAGCGCCGCCCGCCAATGCGCCGACGATCGCCGCCGCGCCGCTGGTCGTCGTCGCCGCGCCGCCGCCGGGCGCTCCGCCGGCGCCCGCGCCGGCCGCGGCCAACAGCGCCGCCGCGCCTTCCCCGTCGTCCGCGGCGGATACGGCTGCGATGCAGCCGACCCCTGCCGCCGCTCATGGCGCCGCCGAGCCCGCGCCGGCTGTCGCCTCCGCTCCGTCGAATCCGCCGCCTGCGCGGGCCATTGCCCCGACGATCGCCTCGCCCGTCGCGCCGACCGACGGCGCCGCGATCACGCCGGGCGGCGGCACGATCGGACCCGCCGCGGCCCCGGCGCCCCCGCCGGCTCCGTTCCCGGAGCCCAAACGGGTCAAGACGGTCTCTGTCGGTCCAGACGGCTCCGTCCTCGCCGCGCCGCAACAGGCCGACCAAGCCGATCAGCCGGTCGAACCGCCGAACCTCCCCGTCAATCCGCCGACGCCGGTCCCGCGGCCGGCTTTCGACGCCTCCACGGCCGAGCCGGCGACGCCGAAGCTCGATCTGCCGACAAAGCTCTCCGGCAAAACGACCGCCCGCGTGCCGGTTCCGAAGACCGACACGACCGCGGCGACGACCGGCCAGCCGCCCGAGGCGCCGTCGCCAGCCGCGCCAGAGCCCAAGCCGGAGCCTAAGCCGCGGAAACATGAGCCGACGCGTGTGGCGGCGGCCGAGACAGCCCCGCCCGCGGCCGAAGCTGCGCCGCCGCAGGCCCCTGCGCCGAGTCAGGAGAGTTCCGGGCCGTCCTCGCTCTTCGACGCTTTGCGCGGCATCGTCCATGGGCAGGACAATGCGGCCGTGCCGCCGGCCCAGGCCGCGCCTGTGCGGACGGCTTCGGCCGCCGCGACCGCCTCGGCGCCGGCCGAGGGCGGCGGTTTCGCCGTCCAACTCGCCGCGCCCCGCACCGAGGCGGAGGCGCGGAGCGTCTCTGCCCGGCTTCAGTCCAAATACGCGAGCGAGCTCGGCAGTCTGCAGCCGGTGATTCATGCAGCGTCGGTGAAAGACAAGACCGTCTACCGCGTGCGCGTCGTCGGCCTTTCCCGCGCGGCCGCGGTCAACCTCTGCGAGAAGCTGAAAGCGGCGGGCGGCGCCTGCTTCCTCGCACGGGAATAAGCGAGGCGCGGCCGCCGGGGAACGGGCATGGCGAAGGCCTTCATCTGCGGCTGCGCGGGCGTCGCGCTGACCGGCGACGAGCGCCACTTCATCGCCGCGACTCAGCCCTGGGGCTTGATTCTCTTCAAACGCAACGTGGCTGACCCGGCCCAGATGCGCCGGCTGACGCAGAGCTTTCGCGAGCTTGTCGGCCGGTCCGACGCGCCGGTTCTGATCGACCAGGAGGGCGGCCGGGTGCAGCGCATGGCGCCGCCGCACTGGCCGGCCTATCCGAGCGCCGCCAGTTTCGACGCGCAAATCGACGAAAGACAGGCGGCGCTCGAGGCGGCGCGCCTGACAGCCCGCCTGATCGCCCACGATTTGCGCGAGGTCGGCGTCACGATCGATTGCGCGCCGGTGCTCGACCTCGCCTATGAGGGCGCGCATTCCGTGATCGGCTCGCGCGCCTTCTCGAGCGATCCGGCTCGGGCCGCCGAATTCGGCCGCGCGGTCGCCGAAGGGCTGCTGGCCGGCGCGGTCGCGCCGGTCGTCAAGCACATGCCTGGCCATGGCCGGGCCCTGGTCGACAGCCATCTCGAACTGCCGATTGTCACGGCGAGCCGCGACGACCTTGCCGGAAAGGATTTCGCGCCCTTCGCCGCCTTGAAAGATTTGCCGATCGCGATGACCGCCCATGTCGTCTATCGCGCGATCGATCCGGACCGGCCGGCGACGACCTCCAAAATCGTCGTCCAGACAATCATCCGCGGCGCGATCGGCTTCGATGGGCTGCTCTTGACCGACGATCTATCCATGAAGGCGCTCGGCGGCTCGTTCGAAGAGCGGACGCGAGCCGCTTTCGAAGCCGGCGTCGATATCGCGCTCCATTGCAACGGCGACCTTGCCGAAGCCTGGGCGGTCGCCAAAGCCGCGCCGCCGCTCGCCGGTCTGGCCTTGCGCCGCGCCGAGGCGGCGTTGGCCGCGATTTCCAGGCCGCCGTCGCCGTTGGACGCGGCGGCGGCCCGCGATGAACTCGCCGCCGCCTTCGCTCGCGCGGCCTGATCCTGCGAGGCTCCCGGGCGATTTTCCCGCTGACGCTTACCCGTTAACCATGCCGGAAATCTGGCCGTTAACCCATTTTCTTTAGGTAAAGAAAAGGTTTCTAAGCGCGGCCGTAATCAAACCATTGCTTTCGCAAGCCATCGCTGTAACGTTGCGTCGTCAGGTCGTTACAGCGATCCTCTCAAAGAATACCCTACGGAGTGCTCAGGTCCGCCGCATCTCCTGGGTCCGTGGGGTCGGCCGGCTTGGAAACGGCGGGAGTGGCCTCCTCGTTGCCGTTTCCAGCCGGCCTCCTATTTCTTAAGCGCGGCGCGAGAGTTGGGAAGAACGCGTTCCCTCCGCCCCGTGTCAACACATGGCCATCGGGGAAATTGAAGCACGCACGAAATGGGTGAGAGCGTGCGCTTCGTACAACCATCGCCCGTCATGGCCGGGCTTGTCCCGGCCATCCACGCGGCGGCGCTGCGACAAAGCTTCGGCATTGGGGCTCGCGGATGGGCGTGGATGCCCGGCACAAGGCCGGGCATGACGCGTAAAGACTGTAGCAACGTACAGCGTTGCGACCGGCTGTGTTTCTCCGACAGGATGAGCCGCGCTTAGTACTTCCTGAGCAAGCTCACCAGCTTGCCCTGGATGCGCACGCGGTCCGGGCCGAAAATGCGCGTCTCATAGGCCGGATTGGCGGCTTCCAGCGCGATCGAGGCGCCGCGGCGGCGCAGCCGCTTCAGCGTCGCTTCTTCTTCATCGATCAAAGCGACGACGATGTCGCCGGTCTCGGCCGTGTCCTGCTTGCGGATGATGACCGTGTCGTTCTCGAAAATGCCGGCCTCGATCATCGAATCGCCGCGCACCTCCAGCGCGAAATGTTCGCCGCCGCCCAGGAATTCCGGCGGTACCGGAATGGAGGCGGTGCGCGTCTGGATCGCCGAGATCGGCGTGCCGGCGGCGATGCGGCCCATGATCGGAATCATAGCCGGAGCCGATTGCGCCGCGCCGCGATTTGCGCGCGCTTTGCCGAGATGGCCTTCGATCACGCTCGGCGAGAATTTGCCGCCGCGGGGCGCAGCGACCGTCGCCGATTCGGGCAATCGGAGAACCTCGATGGCGCGCGCGCGGTTCGGCAGGCGGCGGATGAAGTTGCGCTCTTCCAGCGCCAGGATCAGCCGGTGAATGCCGGACTTGGAGCGCAGATCGAGCGCCTCTTTCATTTCGTCGAAAGACGGCGGCACTCCTTGCTCTTGCAGCCGCTCGTGAATGAAGCGCAGCAATTCGCTTTGTTTCTTGGTCAACATGTACTTTTCGCCCTTTGCCGGCCAGCGAATCGCTCGACCGTTCGCCTTTCGCGCCGAATGTCGCGGCGCCGGTTAAACAAATCGTGAACGACTTATACGTTCATGCTGTGTTCCTGGCAAGAGGAATCCGCAATAGGTAGTCGTATTGCGGCGAGGCGGCGCGCAGTTCTTGACATTCCGTCACGTGTCCCGCACATGGAAGCCGACCGCTGAGGCGCATTGCCGTGCGGGACTACGCGCATCGGTTGCGTGAAGGGCCAAAAGGCTCTCCTACCGTGCGGCGTCGAACGTCTCATTGATTGCCCGGACCACGCAGGGCGTCTCCTCAAAATCAGCCGCCGGAGCGCTGCTCGAGGGCTTGCGCGTGCGCGGCTTCGTCAAAGGCATTGTTCATTGGATAACTTCCTCGCGCTCGGCCTCGCCGCGCCGCTCGTCTCCGCTCTTGGCCGGATCGGCTTCGCAAAACCGACGCCCATTCAAGCGCAAGCCATTCCTGCTCTCCTCGCCGGCCGCGACCTGATCGGCGTGGCTCAGACCGGCACCGGCAAGACCGCAGCCTTCGCGCTTCCCATTCTTCATCGTCTCCTCGCCAATCCGCGCCGCGCGCCGCAGGGAAGCGCGCGCGTCCTGATCCTCAGCCCGACGCGCGAATTGGCGAGCCAGATCGCGCAGAGCTTTCGCGATCTTTCGCAAGGCCTGCCGCTTTCGATCGCCGTCGTGTTTGGCGGCGTGCCGCATGGCGCGCAGATCAAGGCGCTGGCGCGCGGGCTCGACGTGCTCGTCGCCACGCCCGGCCGGCTCGTCGACCATCTCGACAATGGCGTCGCCAATCTGAGGGGCGTCGAATATTTCGTGCTCGACGAGGTCGATCAGATGCTCGATCTCGGCTTCATCAAGCCGATCCGCCGCATCGTTCGCGATTTGCCGCTGAAGCGCCAGAACCTCTTCTTCTCGGCGACCATGCCGAGCGACATCAGGCGGCTTGCGGCGGAGCTGCTGCGCAATCCCATAGAGGTCGCGGTGACGCCGGCGGCCAAAACCGCCGACCGCGTCGAGCAGCGCGTCATTCTGGTCGATGAGCCGCGCAAGCGCGACATGCTCGTCGAACTGTTCAAAGACCAGGCGATGTCGCGCGCGATCGTGTTCACGCGGACCAAGCGCGGCGCGGACCGCGTCGCCAAGGCGCTCGACGAGGCGGGCGTCGACGCCCTCGCCATTCACGGCAACAAGAGCCAAGGCCAGCGCGAGCGCGCGCTCGCCGCCTTTCGCGGCGGCGCGGCGCGGGCTTTGGTCGCGACCGACATCGCCGCGCGCGGCATCGACATCGACGGCGTCACCCATGTCGTCAATTTCGAATTGCCGGAGGTCGCGGAGGCTTATGTTCATCGCATCGGCCGCACCGCGCGGGCAGGCCGAGAGGGGATCGCCATCTCGCTTTGCGCGCCGTCGGATCGCGATCTGTTGCGCGGGATCGAGAAGTTGACGCGGCTGCAGATCGCGACGGTCGATCGCCGCGGGCATAAGGGCCCGGCGCCGTCGCCGGTCGTCCGCAAGGCCGCGCCGCCGACGCCCAATCGCGCCGCGCCGCGCGACGCAAGAAGCCGCAAGCAAGGCGCGCCGATGCGCGCCTCGCGGTCGGCCCGCCGGCCCTGGTGGGCCGAGCTTCAGGCGAGGGCCGTCCCGGTCGTGTAGGGCGGCTTTTCCACACGGTGAAGCAAATAAATTCAATGGATTAGACAAGTGCGGGCGGGCCGGCCGAAATCAGCCCTCGCCGAATCGAATCGGATCGGCTAGAGGTCGGGTCCCATGGCGCGGTATATTTTCATCACCGGCGGCGTGGTTTCCTCGCTCGGCAAAGGCTTGGCTTCGGCGGCGCTCGGCGCGCTTCTCCAGGCGCGCGGCTATTCCGTGCGCCTGCGCAAGCTCGACCCTTATCTCAATGTCGATCCGGGCACGATGAGCCCGACCCAGCACGGCGAAGTCTTCGTCACCGACGACGGCGCCGAGACCGATCTCGATCTCGGCCATTACGAGCGCTTCACCGGCCGCTCCGCCAACCGCCAGGACAACATCACGACGGGGCGGATCTATCAGGAGCTGATCGCCAAGGAGCGGCGAGGAGACTTTCTCGGCGCGACCGTGCAGGTGATCCCGCACGTCACCAACGCGATCAAGGAGTTCATCCTCGAAGGCAACGAAGGCGTCGATTTCGTGCTCGTCGAGATCGGCGGCACGGTCGGCGACATCGAAGGCCTGCCGTTCTTCGAGGCGATCCGCCAGCTCGGCATCGAGCTGCCGCGCGGCCATTGCGTCTATATCCACCTGACGCTCTTGCCTTACATCGCCAGCGCCGGCGAATTGAAGACCAAGCCGACCCAGCATTCGGTCAAAGAGCTGCGCTCGATCGGCATCCAGCCCGACATTCTGCTGTGTCGGACGGACCGCGAGATTCCGCGCGAGGAGCGGCGCAAGCTCGGCCTTTTCTGCAACGTGC
Source organism: Alphaproteobacteria bacterium (assembly GCA_021325385.1). Classification (GTDB taxonomy): domain Bacteria; phylum Pseudomonadota; class Alphaproteobacteria; order Rhizobiales; family Beijerinckiaceae; genus Roseiarcus. The sequence continues at coordinate 7,690 of JAJPHH010000104.1, read as the reverse complement.
GCGAGAGCGCGGTGATCGAGGCTCGGGACGTTCATTCGATCTATGACGTGCCTGGCACGTACCACGCCGCCGGGCTCGACCGGGAAGTGCTCGCCGCCTTCGGCATCGAGCCGGCGCCCAAGCCCGACATGCGCCGCTGGGCCGGGGTGAGCAAGGCGCTGCACAATCCCGAAGGCGAGGTGACGATCGCCATTGTCGGCAAATATACCGGCCTCAAAGACGCCTATAAGTCGCTGACCGAGGCCTTGACCCATGGCGGCCTCGCCAACCGGGTCAAGGTCAATCTCGATTGGATCGAGAGCGAGGTTTTCGAAAGCGCCGATCCCGCGGCGCATCTCGAAAACGTCCACGGCATTCTGGTGCCGGGCGGGTTCGGCGTGCGCGGCTCGGAAGGAAAGATTTTGGCCGCGCGCTTCGCAAGAGAGCGCAAGGTGCCGTATTTCGGCATCTGTTTCGGCATGCAGATGGCGGTGATCGAGGCGACGCGGGCGCTGGTCGGCGTCAAGGACGCCAACTCGACCGAGTTCGGCCCGACCCGCGAGCCGGTCGTCGGCCTGATGACCGAATGGATGCGCGGCAACGAGCTCGAAATCCGTAAAGCCGAGGGCGATCTCGGCGGCACGATGCGGCTCGGCGCGTACCGCGCGCTGCTCGAGCCGGATTCGAAAATCGCCGGCATTTATGGGGCGACGGAGATTTCCGAGCGCCACCGCCACCGCTACGAGGTCAACACCGCCTACCGGCCGATGCTGGAAGAAAAGGGCATGCGCTTCGCCGGCATGTCGCCGGACGGGCTATTGCCCGAGACGATCGAATTACGCGACCATCCTTGGTTCATCGGCGTGCAGTACCATCCCGAGCTGAAATCGCGCCCCTTCGAGCCGCACCCGCTCTTCGCGAGCTTCATCGAGGCGGCGAAGACGCAGAGCCGGCTGGTGTAGGGGGATTTGGTGAAGTGTCGGCGTAATCACCTTAACCCCAGGGCGGCGAACCGCCTAGCAAAACGAAGGGAAGACGACCGTCTGACCAAGTCGGTGGCGCGGTTGGGATGGACCTTCTGAATATCAGCCCGATGCCCGCGTAGTCTACGAGGGAAAATGACCGCATTACGGGAGTTGTGATTCCGCGATTACGGCGACACTTACAAAATCCCGGTTCGCCTCGCCGAGCCCGCCAGCCCAAGAAAAACTAGCGTCGCTTGGTTCAGCCGCACCATATCGTCATCGTCCAACCGTCCGATCCGCGCTCCAAGCTTGCTTTTCGGAACGGTAGTGATCTTGTACACCATGAGCCGGCACGGCACATGCAAGCCGTTGCGCTCGTTCGGTAAGAGGCGCAAGCGGAAAAGTGGCGCTTCGGTCTCGTCCGTCGCGAAGGCGCAGATCGTGATCGAGTCCGTACTATCAAAACTGTCGCCTTGCAAAATCACGATGGGACGGGGCTTGCCGGCGTAATCGCTGTCGCCTGGAGCAGTCCAGATTTCGCCGCGCTTCATTCGTCATATAAGCTGGAGACGGCGTCGATGAAGCTCTGATGCTCCTTCGCCTTTTCGCTCCTCGCCACCGCGAGGGACTGGCGGTGCGCCGCGGCGCGAAAGGCGGGCGCCCGGATGTCGGGAACCCAAATCTGAATAGGACGCAAGCCTTGCTTCCCTAGGCGCCCACGATGCGCGCGCACCTTTTCGCGCGACGGTTTGGAGTCAGGAGGCGAAGCCTAAGGGATTATTCCAGCTTACATGTAACCATAGCGCACGACGGACGAAAGTGCCAGAGCCTTTGAGGGCGCGGCGTCTCGCCGGTTGCGCTCGCGCTCGATGACGTAGCGTAAGCTGGACGTACCGCCGGGTCCGAGTCATTTTAACGTCACATCATTGCCGAAAACTTGATCGAATGCGTCGCATCTGCACTTTGATCGCCCTTTTCCTCTACTCGACGACGCCTTCTCAGGCGGAGAGCGACGGCGCTCGCGACGCGTTCATCGAAACCTACCGATGCGCGGTGGTGCAAATCTTGGCGGCGATCGAGGGACGCTACTCCGAGCGCCATCGCTTCTTGATTTTAGCGGTGGCGGGCAGGACGCCGAGCTACGTGCAATGCCTGTTCATGCCGGACCGCAGACGCGTCCTTTGCGAAGCCGATTCCGGCTTTTACGCGAACGAGCCTGAGGAGCCGCGTACGATATTTCTCTCGGCCGAAGACAAAGGCAAGCTGGCGCGCCTCGGCTTTTCGCTGGACGACAGCGAGGGCAACTTCCAGCAGATGATCGATGTGCGCGCGGTCGGCGCTTTCGGCGGCGTGGCGGACGTTATGCTGGGCGCGCTCTACGACGTCTATGGCGCGCGATTGGACACGCCGATCGAGGCGACATCGCCATTCCTGCCGAAGAACAGCAAGCTTAGACAATTGTCATGTCCGCCGGTGAGCTGAGGCGCGCGCGGATCGTCGCGGCGGTCGCGCTCGCCATCGTCGCTATGCCTGGCCCGTCTGCGGCGAACGGCGACGATCTCGGCGGGTTTCTCTCGGCATTTCGCTGTCCCGTGGCGCTTCGGCTAGCCAGCATTCACGCGCGTGGCGATCGAAAACGGGAGAACGAACGATTTCTCATCCTCGCGCTCGCCCATAACGAAACAAGCTACGTACAATGCGCGTTCTTCGACAATGATCAGCGGCTGATGTGCGAAGCCGCGTCCGGCTATTACGATGCGCCCAAGGGAGCGCCGCGGACCGTTTATCTGCCGGCAAAGTCTGTCGCCGCCTTGGCGAAGCTCGGTTTTTCGACCGACGACTCGCAGGGCAATTTCCAACGTGTGATGGAGACGCCTGATCCGTCGGATTTCGCTTCCGTGGCCGAGGTCTTGTTGACCGCTCTTTACGAGAGCTACGGCGCTCGCCTCGATTCGAAGATTGAAGTCCAGTCCGCGCTTGCGCCCGACCTCGGGCCTGTCCTCAAAGCCACGGACTGTCCTCCCATAAGCTAAAGCGGTCGCCACGGGAATTTGTGGATCGCGCCGTCGCCGCGCTCGCCGCCTGGCGCTCGGCGCCTTATCGTCGCGGCGGACGGAGCCGGAGGCCGCGGCATGGAAAAGCGAGAGTTGGAAGCGCTCCTGGCGGTGGACGGCGTTGCACCCGATTTGCCGCCGATCGAATATTATCTCGATCTCCTCGCGACCGAGCGAGACCTGCCAGACGCCGCGCTCGGCATGTGCGCGGCGCGCATCGAAGAATCCGGTCCCGCCTTGCGCGCCGCGCTCGCCAAGGCGGCCGACGGCGCGGCGCTGACAGAAGACCAGGCGACGCTGGCGTTTCGCGGCGTCCATGTTCTTGGCGGCGCTCGCGACGAGAAGACCTGGCCGGTCCTGCGGCGCTTGCTGCATCGGCCGATGCGCGACCTCGATGAGGTCCTCGGCGACGCCGTGACCGAGACTTTGTCGCGCATTGTCGCCGGCGTTTTCGACGGCGATTGCGACGCGCTCTTTCAGGAGATCGCCGACCGCCGCCTCGACGAATTCGTACGCGACGGGCTTTGGGGCGCGGCGACATTCCTGACTTTCGAGGGCCGCATCGAGCGCGAGGCGATGCGGGCCTTTCTCCAACGTTACGACCGCGACCGTCTCGCCGACGACGGCGATTACGCCTGGATCGGCTGGCTCGAGGCGATCGCGCTTTTAGGCTTCCGCGACATGACGCCGCTCGTCACGAAAGCGTTCGCCGACGGGCGATTGCCGGAAAGGGTGCTCGATTTCAGACATTTCGAGCAAGATCTCGCCGAGGCGGAGCAAAAACCCGACGATAGGGGGCGCTTTGCGGACAAAAATCTCGGCTATATCGAGGACATCGTGCAGGCGCTCGATTGGGCCCGCTGGGCGGATGATTCTGAAGACGAAATGGCGGATGAAGACGGTTGGACACCGTCTTGGAAGGACTGGACGACGCCGGCTTCAACGCCGGTGACCAATCCCTGGCGTCACGTTGGCCGAAACGATCCATGTCCGTGCGGCAGCGGCAAGAAGGCCAAAAAATGCTGTCTCGCCGGCGATAGAGCTGAGAGTTTTTAGGCCCCGGCGGAAATCAATAGACAGGCGCCCCCGCACAGCGGAACTGGCGGGGGCGGAGCAGAGATTCCAGGACAGTACGGTGGAAACCGGGCGATAGAGCCGCCTTTCGGCGGCCTTATCGCAACTCAGCACTCGGTCTTCGATTTCTTCATCGTATCGCCGAACTCGTTGGTCTTTTTCACGCTCTTGGTGGTGCATCCATCCGGATGTTGAGTGATGGTCTTCTCTTTCGCTACGGGGGCGTCCACGGAGCGATGTTCAATGACGACCCCCGGGGCGGGGGCAACGTCGTGATGGATGGTGACTTCGTCGGCCAAGGCCGCGCCGCACAGAGCGAGCGAAGCCGCGCCAATCAACATTAGTCGCATGATCATACCTCCGTAATCCGTCGCGGGACAGTCCCGCGCCCCCGAGCCCTAACATTCGCGACGGCAAAAAGTTGCATGAAGGGAGGCGCTTGGCGCGACCGACCCCATCCGTGCGATGGAACCTTACGAAGAGCGGCCGAGTTGAGTAGGGTCGGAGAACATGGACGATGCGTTTGTTTGTCGCCCTCGTCGTCATCATTTACCTGGTCGGGGTAGGGGTTGCGCTGGCGCCGACCATAGAGGCCAAGTGGCGCACGGCCACGGCCTCCGACTTCGCGGCCAGCATCGCGCAGGATTTGCCGAGGGCGGCGGCATGGCCGGCCAGGGCTTATCACAGCATCGTCCAACGCGGGTGAGCGGCGTCGTTCGCATCGGGATTTCCGGCTGGACCTATGCGGGCTGGCGGGGGGTCTTCTATCCAAAGGGCTTGCCGCACAGCCAGGAACTCGCCTTTGCGGCGCGCCAATTCCAGGCGATCGAGATCAACGGCACGTTCTACGGCCTGCAAAGACCGGAGGCCTTCGCGCATTGGCGCGAGCAGACGCCGCCGGACTTCGTCTTCGCCGTAAAGGGATCCCGTTACATCACCCAAATGCTGAAGCTGAGGAACGTCGCAATTCCGCTCGCCAATTTCTTCGCGTCGGGCCTCTTGCGGCTGGGACCCAAATTGGGGCCGATCCTGTGGCAATTCCCGCCGCAACTGAAGTTCGACGCGGAGCGCTTCGAGTCGTTCTTCAAGCTTCTGCCGCGCGACATGACGGAGGCGAGCGCGTTGGCGCGTCGGCACGACGCGCGCCTCGACAATCGCGATTGGCTCTCTAGCGACGTATCAAAGCCGCTCCGCCACGCTGTCGAGATCCGCCACGAAAGTTTCCGCGATCCCGCCTTCATCGAATTGTTGCGCCGCTACGGCGTCGCGCTCGTCTGCGCGGACACGGTGGAATGGCCGCTGCTGATGGATTTGACCGCCGATTTCGTCTATTGCCGCCTGCATGGCTCCGAGCAGCTCTATGCCAGCGGCTACGACGAGAAAGCGCTGGCGCGCTGGGCTCTGCGAGTCGAGGCTTGGGCCAAAGGCGGCGAGCCAAGAGACGCTGTTCGCGTTCTCGCGCCCACCAAACCGCGCGCCCGCGGCCGCGACGTTTATCTCTTCTTCGACAACGACGCCAAGGCTCGCGCGCCGCTCGACGCGGCGGCGTTGATCAAACGGCTGAAGCTCGACCGCCGATCGCCCGCAGCGCGGCCTGAGCGAAGCGCTAACCGACGAGAAGCCGGACCGCGATCTTGACCACGAGCCAGGCGAGCGCGGCGATCCATGCGAGATTCAGGGCAAGGCCGGCGAACAGAATCGCCAACGGCCAATTCAACGCGCCGCGCCGGGACGCGCCATCTTGGGACGGATCTGAACCGATGTTGAACATGAGCGCCGTTGTGATGACGTGATGTCGCAAAAGCGGCAAAGCAGGCGCCAGGGCGCGACGGATTTGAACGCCGCTTCCGTCCCGCAGGCCGGTGGCCAGGAGGCCTTCTTTTTGTCCTTGGGACAGGGATGAGGACGTTGCCTATTAAGTACAAGGCCTTCCTCGAGACGCCCTGATGTCCATTCACTGCCGAAACATTTGCCGAAGGCCGCGCCTGTCTGGTCGGCGTCCGCTTCGCCGCAATCAGTGTTTGCGGGTCGGGGACTTGGCTCGAGTGGGCTTGACGCCGTTAACCATTCCAGCCTTGTTTTAGACCTAGCTTGCTGGGGGGCGGCTATGCCGGATTTCAGATCGACCGTTTACAGCCCGGAAGAGCCGGGCTTTCCGTTCGTCGCCATTGTCGCCAATTCGAATTGGCAGGTTGTCGAGGCCAGGCCTTTCGCCACCCGGGACGAGGCGGCGGCCTTTCTCAAAACCGCGTTGCGGAGAATCAAAGGGCGCAACGGCGGCGCAGCGGCGAAAAAACCGTCGCTTTCGTGAGACGAGCGCCGGGTGAGTCGGCGCCGGCTCTTGGCGCGCCTTGCCGCGCTGGCGTCGCTGCGAGCGAAGAGCGCGCCACGCCGCGGCGCAAATCCCTGCTGAGCGAGCAAGTCGCGCAGCGGCGCTCGGGCGCGCTCTGGCCTGAGCCTTCTCTCCGTCAGTAGTGCTTCTCGATGATCACGCGGTGATGGTGGTGGTAATGGTGATGATGGTGGTGATGGTGATGGTGATAGCGGCGATAGTGATGGTGATGATGGTGGTGATCCGCTTGGGCGAGCCGAATCGCCGGCTCTGGAGCTTCCGCCGAGTTCTCGTCGATCGCCGCCAGAGTCTCCGCGGCATGGGGGATGGGATCGAGAAGTTCGGCGAAGGATTGGGCCGGCTGCATAGGCGCCGAGGGTTCGGCGCGGGCTGTCGCCGCGCCGCCGGCCATAAGCGCCAATGCGGATGCGGCGCCGAGAACGCCGTACAGTTTCTTGTCCATCAACCTCTCCTTTGCGAGATCCGCCGCAAACAACGTTTCGGAGCGTGAAATCGTTCCAACCGATTGCGGCAAGCCGAGCAGCCGCCCGACGGTTTTGACCGAAGGCGGCCGCTGGCATTTGCTTAGGGACGCGGGGAGCAAAGCCGAGCCAGTGCTTGTCAGATCGGCGCCCTGTAAGCTAGAACCGCCGCGGCCCGGCAAGAACGGGCCAAGAACACAACGCTGCCGTACATGTCCACGGCAATGCGCGCGCCGTTGGCTTGCCGATGCATCGAAAATTTCGAAGGGGGAAGGGTGGCCGAGTGGTTTAAGGCAGCGGTCTTGAAAACCCAAAAAGAACGAAGCCTAAACCCTTGGAATCGCTGAAATCACTAGCAAAAACCGCCCGATTTCAATGCGCATTAAGCGTGTATAGCGTGTATGGCAATGCATAGAGTCGGCACAGATTCCGGCACAGGTAAGGTTCCTCGACGTGCGGACAGCTACCAACGTAGATAGGCGAGCGCCACAATCGTTAGGACGACGGCGGCCGTCACGCTGATCGCGAATTTGCCCTCTGCGCTTGCAGAGACGAGGTTAAGAATGGTTATCCGCATGCGGTCCACGGCGGACGCTCCCGGCAATTGATTCGACTCGCGCGGTTTGGGGCCGCGCGAGAAAGGCTAATTGCAGAACGATGAGCCGTTGCAACGCTCAACCGCGCGCGAGGCGCGACGGCGGCCCATCCCCGTCGTTGTTGCGCACTTTTGCGAATTGGTATTCATAGAGAACCCGGCGCACTGATGCGACTCGGGGATCATCATGACATCGGAAATATCGGCGC
>JAJPHH010000021.1 GCA_021325385.1 Alphaproteobacteria bacterium | reverse complement strand
TCGGCGATCTCGTAGAACTCGCCGTCGACCTTCAGGCGCTGGAAGCCCTTCTTCATGAATTCGGCGATTTCCTTGCGGTATTCGCCCTTGCGGCCGCGCACGACCGGCGCAAGCAGATAGAGTCGCGTCCGCTCCGGCAGCGACAGGACGCGATCGACCATTTGCTCCACGGTCTGGCTCTCGATCGGCAGGCCGGTCGCCGGCGAATAGGGAATCCCGACCCGCGCCCAGAGCAGGCGCATGTAATCGTGGATTTCGGTGACCGTGCCGACGGTGGAGCGCGGATTCTTCGACGTCGTCTTCTGCTCGATCGAGATGGCCGGCGACAGGCCGTCGATCTCGTCGACGTCCGGCTTCTGCATCATTTCGAGGAATTGCCGGGCATAGGCCGACAGCGACTCGACATAGCGGCGCTGGCCCTCGGCATAGATCGTATCGAAGGCGAGCGAGGACTTGCCCGAGCCGGAAAGGCCGGTGAACACGACCAGCTTGTCGCGCGGAATGGAGAGGTCGACATTCTTCAGATTGTGCTCGCGCGCGCCGCGCACGTGGATGGCGCGGCCCTCGAACAGCTTCTCGACCGGGCTCGGCGCGGCGGCCTGGCTCTTCCTACCGTTGGCGGGCTTGGAACTCGGCATTGACTGACCTATCGCGGCGCGCCCGAATCGGCAAAATCGCTTGCGTCCGGCGCGCTCGGATGCTAGAACAAAAAGAGAACGGACGAAAGGGGCTCGTTCCCTAATGTAATGCGAAGCGCGCGAGCGCCAAATCACGCTTTTCGCCGCGCGCTGTGGATAAGGCGAAGGGCGTGGGGATAAGGGGCCGCGGAGGCCGGCGGAAAGATGCGGGAGGCGGTAGGGTGGATTTGAATTGAAAAAGGCTCGGGCGAGCGGGAAGCGAGGCCGAGCAACGCCGAGGGCTTCGACGCTGATCGAGGCGCTTGGCGATATTTCGAGGCATGAATGAGTGCAGATTTCCTCATTGATTGCTTGGCGGAGCGATGCGCGAGATAGAATCGAAGTCAAGGATGCGCGAAGCGCATCGCCGGAGGCGGCGGCTGCGAAGCGGCCGTCCTTGAGTTCGATTCTATCTCGCGCACAATCGAAGCCAGCAATCGGTGAGGCGGGGCTATGAGCGGAGGCCATTCATTTAAGCCTCAGCCGTCATGGCCGGGCTTGTCCCGCCATCCACGCGGCGCCGAAGCGCGTGACGGCGTGGATGCCCGGCACAAGGCCGGGCATGACGGCGGAGTGAGTGACACGGAATAATGGCGAGCGGCGCCGGCCCAACCGGCGCGCCTTTGAACAGATCGGCAGACCGTCCGCCCTTTCGGCGGCGGGGTAAGGAGAGCGACATGTCGGGCAGCGTCAACAAAGTCATCCTGGTGGGCAATCTCGGGAAGGACCCGGAAGTGCGGCGGCTCAATTCCGGCGAGCAGGTGGTCAATCTCAGCCTCGCCACGTCGGAGACCTGGCGCGACAAGACGACCGGCGAGCGCCGCGAGAAGACCGAATGGCACCGGGTCGTCATCTTCAACGAGAATCTCGGCAAGGTCGCCGAGCAATACTGCAAGAAGGGCACCAAGGTTTATATCGAGGGTCAGTTGCAGACCCGCAAATGGACCACCAATCCGGCGTCGAGAAATATTCGACCGAAGTCGTGCTGCAACGCTTCCGCGGCGAGCTGACCCTTCTGGATTCGCGCGGCGGCGGAGGCGGCGAGAGCTTCGAGCGCGAAGGCGCGCCCGCCCCGAGCTTCGGCCGGTCATCGCCCGTCGAGAAGCGCCCGGCCCTGGCGTCGAGCGGCGGCGGCGAGGGGCCGATCGACGACGACATTCCGTTCTGAGGCGCGCCCCTTTCCTTCTCCCCGCTTCGCGGGGAGAAGGTGGCCCGAAGGGCCGGATGAGGGGCTGCGCGGCGGGTGGGAATTTAGCGCGAACTTTGGACTGAACACTTCGCATCGGAGATTCGCAGTATGGCGGTGCAGGAAGCCGTTCGGCGAAAGAGATACACATACATTGCTCCCAGTGCGGCTCAGAGAATGTTAGGCGTGACGCATGGGCAGCGTGGGATGTCGAGTTCCAATCTTAGGAATTGGCGAGCGTATTTGATGCCGGTTTTTGCGAGGGCTGCGGGGGCGAGGCGACGATTGAGGTGATCGAAATTCCGGAGGATTAGGGGCTAGATCTTCTAGGGCGGGTTTGATATGATCCGAAAAGAGGGTCATATCGCATCATGCTTACTTCGAACGCGAGATCGGCGGTGTCCGCCTCTTTAAGTGGGCAGGGATTCGTACTCTTCCTGGGTGATTGCCATTCCCTTCTAAAGGCAATTCCACCCGGAAGCATCGATTTGATCGTTAGCTCTCCTCCATATTTTATGGGCAAAGACTACGACCGATCAAGCAAGGTCGAAGATTTTGAATATCAACATGAAGAGCTTGCTCCATTACTAAACCGCGCATTACGTGACGGTGGAAGTCTGTGTTGGCAAGTCGGTGTCCATGTTCGAAATGGCAGCATCGTTCCTCTCGATTTTCTCGCTTACAATGCTTTTTCAAAACAGCCATCTATGCGGCTTAGAAATAGGATCATCTGGCATTTTGATCATGGAATGCATGCAAAGAGGCGTTTCAGCGGCAGACATGAAACGATACTTTGGTTCACCAAGGGTGAAAGCTACACTTTTGACTTGGATGCCGTTCGTGTACCTCAGAAATATCCAGGCAAACGTCACTATAAGGGACCTCGCAAAGGGGAATACAGTGGGCATCCCTCGGGCAAAAACCCCGGAGACATGTGGTCTGTCCCGAATGTTAAAGCGAGACATATCGAAAAAACCGTTCACCCTTGTCAATTTCCAGTAGCTATCCCTCAGCGTCTAATTCGAGCACTAACACCGGCCGGCGCGCTGATTCTTGATCCATTCGCCGGCGTTTCCTCAAGCGGGATTGCGGCCTCGATTGAGGGACGACGATTTATTGGATGCGAAATCGACCCGCAATACGCCGAAGTCGGAATCGAGCGCTACCGCCAACTACTAGCTGGGACGCTTAACGTGCGAGAATGGGATCGACCTGTCGATCTTCCCAATCCCCGCCAATCCGTTGCGCGGCGACCAGCACATTTTGGGAGGCAAGGGTATGGGGCGGCGACCTAGCGTTCAGAGTGGAAAGAAACACGGCAGGTTGGATCACGGGAGAAATTTCTACGCAATTCCGATCAATCAGGGCAAGCATACGTTTTATGCCTTTTCCGAGAAAGCTTCGGTGTTATGGGATTTTGTTTCAATCAATCGTCGCGAGGAAGATAAGGACGAAGGGTACCAACGTGTCCTCTCCTCCAGCAGAGTTAGAGCTGTCGCTGACTATATTGTGGCTGGCAACATGATCCCAGGCAGTATCATTATATCAGTCGACGACGGAAAGTACAGCTCATCGCAGAGACTCCTGCACATAAGTGCCGGCAAAGATGTGGCGTGGGTAATTGACGGCCAACATAGGTTGGCCGGAGCGCACTTGGCAAGTCAAGAGGGCGTCGACATTGAGCTAAACGTGATCGCCCTCGTGAATCTTGACCCACAAGATCAGATCGAACAGTTCGTGACAATTAATCGCGAGGCTAAGAATGTACCGACATCTTTGTATCTCGACCTTTTAAAGCATTTGCCAAAATCAAAGACGCCGGGAGAACTGGCCGCTGAAAGAGCCACCGATATTGCGACGCAGCTCAGGCGCGACAAGGACTCCTTATTTTTCAATAGAATAGTCGTTACGACATCGCCTCGACAGGGCCAGGTATCTATCGTCAATTTCGTTCGCAAGATCACCCCGTACGTGAATCCCGAGAAGGGGTTATTGAACTTATTTACGCTCTCTCAGCAATGTGAAATTATCGAGAACTATTTCGACGCAATAAAGGAGGTGTACGCAGAGGAATGGCGCAAACCCGATAGTATCTTTTTTAAGACCGTGGGATTTGGGGCCTTGATGAATGTCTTTGAGGACATTTTCAAGGAATGCACGATGCACGGCGACGGTTTTCGAATTAGCGACATTGTCGATGTCTTAAGGCCATTGCGAAACTTCGATTTCGCCCAATGGGCAACAAAAGGGTCGGGCAACAAAGCTGAAATGGAAGCGGCGAAGGATTTCCAGGTCGACTTCCTAAAGTCCACTGAGAAACGTCGGTCGAGCGGACCGAGCAAGCAAATTAGGCTTCGTTAGCTCATATGTCCGATTGGGAACTGCTCGCAAAGAACCACATCTGTGGACGCGATTGGACGACGATTCGCAAGAGGTGGATTCTCGCATCGACGGGATTTGAACTGGATGACGTTTTAGACGTTTCCGAGGCGTTAGAGCCAATTGTTGGTCCAGGGTTTGAGACTCGTGACAAGGTAACCGTAATCGAATTTCCGGGCAGGCACCTTGCGGCGTTCGGAGACGGAGTCACCGCGCTCCTTAAGTGCGCTTATGTGTTAAGGACAGTCTGCAATTGTCTGCTTTCGGGACAGCCGACATGGGCGTCCGTTGATGCGTATCATTTCTCGTTCATCGCCGCTCGAGCGCTACTGGCCTTTTTGGGAATTCATTTTGTGCAAGTGACGGATACCTATTGCATTCTCGATGTGTTTCCCGAGGGCCTGTCGGATCAGGAGACATTGAAATTCAGACGCGGCAATCCGTCCGCACGGGAGCCTGCGCGGCTAATCTTTCGTAGTCGGTCGTCTATAATCGAACAACGCGCTATATGGACCATTCTGGTGCGAACGCTTCGGGTCGCTAAGTTAAGCGAAATCGTCAAGCGAGATATCGAGAAGATTTGCAAACTTGGTGAAGGATTCGGACGGATTCGCAATGAATTGTTGTACCGTAACGCAGCATGGTTGTATGATGAGGACTTTCAGCAGCCCAGCCGAGACGTAGTCATCAACGACGACATCCATTCGTACGACGATCTTGTGAACTTCTTTGCCGAGCAACGCGATGCTAATTTTGCCTTCGCAGCCATTTTTGCGAGAGTTCTTATCGCGTTAGTGGAGGACATCCGAGCCGATAGCGAGAGTGAATTTCTAAAGTCATCGTACGTTCCATGCCTTACGCGTTTCTCCGGATTTGGCGTTTCCGCATTAGATTCGCTATTTGAGACAATGTATCGAAAAGATAGCTACGGTATTAGCATATAAAATCAATATCCGCCTCACCCTCCCCTCTCCCGCCGCAGCTTCTCCCAATACTCCAGCCTCTTCCTGATCTCCCGCTCGAACCCCCGCTCCACCGGCTCGTACAGCTTCCGCCGCCCCAGCGCCTCCGGCCAGTAATCCTGCCCGCTGAACGCGTCCGGCTCGTCGTGGTCGTAGGCGTAGCCCGCCCCGTAGCCCTCCTCGCGCATGAACTTGGTCGGCGCATTGAGGATGGTCTTGGGCGGGGCCAGGGAGCCGTGCGCCTTCGCCAGCCGCTGCGCCTCGGCGAAGGCGAGGTACGCGGCGTTGGATTCCGGCGCGGTCGCGACATAGAGCACGGCTTGAGCGATCGCCAGCTCGCCTTCGGGCGAGCCGAGAAAGTCGTACGCGTCCTTGGCGGCGTTGGCGACGACGAGCGCTTGCGGATCGGCGAGGCCGATATCCTCGACCGCCATGCGCACGACGCGCCGCGCGACGAAGAGCGGGTCCTCGCCGGCGTCGAGCATGCGCGCAAGATAGTACAAAGCCGCGTCCGGATCGGAGCCGCGCACGCTCTTATGCAGCGCCGAGATCAGATTGTAATGGCCCTCCTGCGCCTTGTCGTAGATCGGCGCGCGGCGCTGGACGATCTCGGCCAGGCGGGCGCGATCGAAGGTTTCGTCGCGCCGCGCCGCGCGCCAAACCTCTTCGGCGAGGGTCAAAGCCGCGCGGCCGTCGCCGTCGGCCATGCCCACGAGGGCGGCGCGCGCGTCGCCGTCGAGCGGCAGCTTGCGGCCGGTCGCCCCTTCCGCCCGTTCGAGCAGCTTCTCGATCGCCGCCGCGTCCAGCGGCCGGAACGTCAACACGCGGGCGCGAGACAAGAGCGCGGCGTTGAGCTCGAAGGACGGGTTCTCGGTCGTCGCCCCGATCAGCGTGACCGTGCCGTCCTCCATGACCGGCAGAAACGAATCCTGCTGGGCGCGGTTGAAGCGGTGGATTTCGTCGACGAACAGCAAAGTCCCCTGCCCGGTCGCGCGCCGCGCCCGCGCCGCGTCGAAAATCTTCTTCAAATCGGCGACGCCGGAGAAGATCGCCGAAACCTGGACAAAGGCCAGCTTGCTCTCCTTGGCGATCAGCCGCGCCACCGTGGTCTTGCCGGTGCCGGGCGGTCCCCAGAAAATCATCGAGCCGAGGCTGTCGCCTTCAAGCAGCCGGGTCAGCGCCCCATCCGGTCCGAGCAGATGATCCTGGCCGGCGACCTCGGCGAGCGTTTCGGGGCGCAGCCGATCCGCGAGCGGCCGCGGCGCGTCCTTTTCCAGATGGGCGGCTTGAAAAAGGTCGGTCATGGCGAATCTTCGCGCCTGCGGCGTTTCGAGTCCAGAAGCCCTGAAGCGGCGTCGGCCACGTTTTTCCCCGCAAAAACCGCTCAGCCGCCGCGCGAATCCCTGAAAAGGCGGAAGAATTCAGCTCGCCTTAAGAAATCCTAACGAATCATTAGGATTTAAGTTTCTTAATGTAGCGATTCGTTAACCACGGGCGCCGGGGGAGTTGAAACGAAGGCGCGTCACTCGAAACAGAGGCTCGTCTATGCGCATTATCTCGTTCGTTACACAAAAGGGCGGCTCCGGAAAAAGCACGCTCGCATCGTCTCTCGCGGTTGCGGCCAAAGAGGCCGGCGAGCGCGTCTTTGTTCTCGATCTCGATCCGCAGGCCTCTCTGGTCAATTGGGCCAAGACGCGCGGCTCGGACGACGTGCCGGTCAATGCGGTCACGCCCGGTCGGCTCCAGGCGACCTTGGCGGCGCTGGAGAAGAACGGCTTCACCCTGGCGATCCTCGACACGGCCGGCGCCGAAAGCCCGGCGGCGATCGCGGCGATGAAAGAAGCCGACCTCAACATCATCCCGTCGCGGCCGAACATTTTCGATCTCTGGGCGAGCGAACTCACCCGCGCCACTTTGCGCAAGATGCGCGCCGATTACGTCTTCGTGCTCAACCAGTGCCCGCCGGCGCAGCAGACCGCGCGCGTCGAAGAAGGCGCCGCGGCGCTCGAAGCGATGGGCGGCCTGATCACGCCGCTCGTCCAGAGCCGCGTCGACTATCAGGAAGCCGCCCGCCAGGGCCGAGGCGTCACTGAAATCCATCCGGGCGGCGCCGCCGCGGCGGAAATGAAGGCGATGTGGAGCTCGATCAAGCGGCGCCTCGCCAAGAGCAAGCCGGCGCGCAAGGCGGCGTGAGGCTTAAGTTCGGTTCGTTCCGTTGGGCCCCGCTTCGGCGGGGCATTTTTTGCGGGACAACGGCAGAGGTGAGTACGGTGCGTACTTTATCGCGCCGCGGCCACATCGGCCCGGCGTCGTCAAGCGGCCATAGCCGCCTGAACGCCGGAGCAATCTATCGTACCGTAGCGCGACGGGCTATGGCCGCTGCTCCGCTTCGCTCCGCCCCTTCGGGTGACGACGCCGTGCCGATGCGGCTTTTTTGCTATCGTGGACTTTGGTGATAGAAACGTCCGTTTCGGACGTTTTTATCACCAAAGTCCACGGTAGCCGACTGGCCTGAGCCGCGCGGAGCCGTCAAGGCTCGCGAGCCATCGCTGGGCGCCTGCCTTGTTCCCTCTGAACCCGCCTTGGCTCGCGACCGCGAAGCGGCTTGGCCTTGACGGCGAGCACGGCTCAGGCAGCGCGCCGTACGTCGTCTCCCCCCGAGCCTAGAGACCCTCTCCCCGTGGAAGGGAAGCGGAACGGGCGGATGTACGTACATGGTCGTTTAGCCTGAGCGGGCGATACTACGCGACCGGCGCCTCACCGCACCTCTCGTAGGAGACGGGCCCGGGCGCCGCGCTCCGATTCCAAACGCTTCGTCTCAGCAGCCGCACACGCCCTACCCGCCGGCGCTCCTTTGCTCTAGACTCCGCCCAAATCTCACCGCGCAAGGACTCAGCCAATGCCCTATCGCTCCGCATGGATGACCGATGAGCTCGATGCGTTCCGCGATCAGTTCCGCCGCTATCTTCGCGCCGAGCTCGCGCCGCGCGCCGAGGGCTGGCGGAAGGCCAAGATCATCGACCGCGACGCGTGGCGCGGCCTCGGCGCCATGGGCGCGCTGCTGCCCAGCGTTCCGGAGGCTTATGGCGGGCTCGGCGCGACCTTCGCGACGGAGGCGGCCGTGATGGAGGACATCGTCGCGATCGTCCCTGAACTCGGCACGCCGGTCAGCGTCCATAGCGCGATCGTCGCGCCTTACATTTTGAACTACGGCTCGGAAGAGCAGAAGCGCCGCTGGCTGCCAAAAATGGCGAGCGGCGAGATGATCGGCGCGATCGCCATGACCGAGCCCGGCGCCGGCTCCGACCTGCAGGCGGTGCGCGCCAGCGCCAAGCGCCAGGGCAATTCCTACGTTCTCAACGGCCAGAAGACGTTCATCACCAACGGCCAACTCGCCGATCTCGTCATCGTCGTCGCGCGCACCGGCGAGCCGGGCGCGAAGGGGATTTCGCTGTTCGTCGTCGAGACCGCCGGCGCGGAAGGCTATCGCCGCGGCCGCAACCTCGACAAGATCGGCCTTCACGCTTCCGACACGTCCGAGCTGTTCTTCGAAAACCTCGCCCTCCCGCCCGAGAATCTGCTCGGCGGCGAAGAGGGCCAAGGCTTCGTCCAATTGATGCAGCAATTGCCGCAGGAGCGGCTGATCCTCGCTGTGGGAGCCGTGGCGGCGATGGAGAGCGCGCTCGACGTGACGATCGATTACGCCAAGCAGCGCCAAGCCTTCGGCCGGCCGATCATCGAATTCCAGAACACCGCCTTCACCCTGGCCGAGCGCAAGACCGAGGCGCAAATCGCCCGCGTCTTTCTCGATTGGTGCATCGAACGCCACGTCGCCGGCGAGCTCGACACCGTCGCGGCGTCGATGGCCAAATATTGGTGCTCGGACCGGCAGGTCGCGCTCATCGACGATTGCCTGCAATTGCATGGCGGCTACGGCTATATGAACGAATATCCGATCGCGCGGATGTTCGTCGACGCGCGGATACAAAAGATTTACGGCGGAACGAACGAAATCATGAAAATGATCATTGCGCGGTCGCTGTGAGGCGGGACGCGGCCTGCCGTTGACGCCTTCCTAACCTCTTCGCCGCTCTTCCCGATCGGGGTTGCGAGCGGGCGGCTTCACGCAATCGGATTAATCGTTGTTTAGAACCTGCGACGCACAGTCGCCCGATCTGCGGGGCTGACGTCGATGTTTGCCGAACTTGGCGCAAGAGCGCCCTTCATCCGTCGGGTCGTTCTCGTCACCCTGTTTTCAGTCGCGACGTCCCTCGCCATGACGCTGCTGGCGTTGCGCCTCGTCTTCCACGGCCATCCTGGTCTCACGCTGAGCGCTGCGGAGGTCGAATGGTTCTCGCTCTCCCTCTCCATCCTCGCGCCGGCGCTGATCTGCCCGGCCGCCTGCTATCGCTCGGCCAAGCTCGTCGCCGAGCTCGAAAAGGCGCGCCGCGATCTCGACATTCTCGCGCATACGGACCAGCTCACCGGCCTGCTCAACCGGCGCGGCTTCGACGCCGCCGCGATTGAGGCGCTCGAAGCCAATCGGCTCGCGCGCCGCCCGGTGGCGGCGCTGATCTGCGACATCGACCATTTCAAGTCGATCAACGACCGTTTCGGCCATGGCGGCGGCGACCGGTCGCTGATCCGAGTCGCCCAGATCCTGCGCGCCTTCTCCAAAAGCCATGGCCTGATCGTCGGCCGCCAGGGCGGCGACGAATTTGTCGCGCTCGCGCCCGGCGCGGATGCGTACGAGGCCGCGAAGATCGGCGAACAAATCCGCTCGGCCTGCGCCGCAAGGGGCTCTGACCTGGATAATCCTGCCGGCGTTTCCATCAGCATCGGCGCAGCGGTGAGCGCGCGCGCCGACTTTCCGCTCTCCGCCTTGCTGCGCTGCGCCGACGTCGCGCTCTATGATGTCAAGCGCAGCGGCCGCAACCGCATTCAGGTGGCCGAGATCGACAAGCAATGGTCGCACGCGGCGTGACCGCCTGGCGAGGCCTCAAGCGGAACAATCGAGCGCGTGAAAATGATAATGGCGCAGTCGCCTGGCCGAATTGCGCCTTGCGCCCGGCCCGTGAGCGCTGAGAGGCTCTCAATCGCAGCGAAAGCCGATGAGCGAAACCTGCTTGTTCGACGACGAGAAGATGGCGCATGCGGTCGACGCGGCGAAAAAGGCGGCGCGGCGAGCCGGCGTCGCGGCCAACGAAGCGACTGTGCTCTATCGTTCGCGGCGCGTCGTGTTGCTGTTTCCGGAGATCGCCACCGTCGCCCGGGTCGGATCCGCCGACGAAGCCTGTCTCGCCGCGGATGCGCGCGAGTTGAGCGTCGCCCGCCGCCTTGTCCTGAAGGGAGCGCCGGTCGTCGGGCCGAGCGAATTCATGGCGCCAAAGCCGTTTATCGAGGACGGCCTGGCGGTAACCTTCTGGCCCAATGTCGATCACAAGACATGCGACTACGAGGATCGCGAGGCCGTCGCCTGCGCCGCCCTCGCCCTGCGCAGAGTGCATCAATGTCTCACCGATTATCCTGGCGCGCTGCCGTCTTACTGGGAAAGGATCGAGCGCTGCGCCTCGTCCTTGCGCGGTCCGAAGCCGCCGGCCGCGCTCGGCGCGGAAGACCGTACCTTTCTATTGAAGACATACGATCGGCTATGCGAGGCGCTTCAGCGGTTCGACGTCCGCGCTGCGCCAATTCACGGCGACGCGCATATGGGCAACGCCTTCTTTACGCCGGCTGGTCCGTTATGGACGGACTTCGAGACGGCCTGTCTCGGCCCCCATGAGTGGGATGTCGCCGCCATCTCCCATCCCGCCGCTTTTTCGGGGCTGGACCCTGATCTTTACGCTATCCTTTCGCAGTTGCGCAGCCTCTGCGTCGTCGTCTGGTGCGCGGCGCTCGCCCACGATCCGAAAAAGCGCGCCGTCGGCGAGGAGCAATTGGCGCTGCTCAAAAGCGCCGCAGCGCGGCGGGGTGTCGGGGCCGAAGTCGGTAGGAGCTGAACGCCACTCACCGCTCGCAGGCGCCGCCCGCGGCGCGCCAAGCGCTCATGCCGCCCTCGATGTGGCGGGCCAAAGCCAGACCGGCGTCCTGCGCCGCCTGCACGGCCATCGCGCTGCGCTCGCCGAAGGCGCAATAGAAAAGAAGGCGCTTGCCGGTCGACGCGGCGAGTTCGTGCAGCATGCCGCCGGGATGAACGTTCTCGCGCAGGTCGGCGTAAGGCGCATGGATCGAGCCGGGAATGACGCCGTGCTTGTCGCGTTCGGCGCGCTCGCGCAGATCGACGAAGGCGACGTCGGAACGGCCGAGCAAGGCTTGCGCGTCGGCGGCGCTGATCGACCAGCCGCGCCGGACGATCTCCGATTGCATAAGGCCCTGGCGCATATTCGCCGGCACAGCCACATCCATCATCTTCGGATTGGGCAATTTCAAATTGTCCATCAGCGCGACATACTCGTCGACGTCGCCGACCTGGAGGCGTGGATTGAAGCGCTTCTCCTCGCCGATCGTGCTCACCGTATCGCCTTTGTAATCATGAGCCGGGAAGACCAGCGTCTCCTCCGGCAGGCGCAGCAGCCGTTGCAGACTTTCGTATTGCGCTCGCGCGCTGCCATTTTGAAAATCGGTGCGGCCGGTGCCGCGAATCAGCAGCGTATCGCCGGTAAAGACCCGGTCGCCCATAACGAAGCTATATGAGTCGTCGGTGTGACCGGGCGTATAGAGAACGTCGAGACTGACCCCTTCGATGCGCAGCTTGTCGCCCTCGCCGATCCGCATCGAGACGACGTCGACCTTGCTCTGCTCGCCCATGACGGTGACGCATTGGGTACGGTCGCGCAGCGCTCCGAGTCCGGTAATATGGTCGGCGTGGAGATGGGTGTCGACCGCCTTGACGAGCTTTAAGTCAAGCTCCTCCATCAATTTCAGGTAGCGATCGACCTTTTCGAGGACCGGATCGATGATCAGCGCTTCGCCGCCGACGCGGCTCGCCAGGAGATAGCTGTAGGTGCCGGAAGCGCTGTCGAATAATTGCCGGAAGATCATGGACCTCTCCCGCATCTGCTTCGCTGGCGATGATAGCGCAGCGAAGCTGCCGCTGGAAGCATCTGTCGGCGGCTCGTCTCGTTGGTCTCAAGCCGGAATGCGGGGCAGGAAATTGCTTGCGCCGAACGGAAAAGTCTCGGCGCGAGCGCTGGACAGCGCAATGTTCGGGCCCGAATTCAGTTGCGGCGGAAAAATTGCGTTCGCAAACCATCCCGCCACGCGCGATCGGGCGGAATCGGGCGCATAATTCATGCGACTTCCTCGTACAGTAGATCCGAATTCTGAGAGCAAACCTCTTCGTAGATATGCGCTGTCGGACTCCCTTCGGCGTTCTCGATCCAAAAGGCCTCCTCTATCGCGAGCACTTCAGTTTCGGGATCGTCCGCCGTCGTGACGTAGTAATGCGCTGCGGCGCGCTTTGCGCAGTCATGGCCTGCGTCCAAAAGCGATTCTGTCTCCAATCGACGAAGGAGCGCAATCAAATATCCACATTCCGGCGCGGCGGCTTTGTCGCAATCCCGAAGAATTCGAGAGATTATTTCTGGCGAAATGCAGCCGGAATTTCCTCCGCCAATCTCGTCGAGCGCGCGAAGGGCCGTGCGCGTGGGCCGGAGATACTGGCGCGGGAGACCCATCCGGCGATAGAGCGCCTCGAACCCGGCCCCTAGATCGCCCCTCGCCAGCGCGAGAGCGCGGGTGGGCGGCAATCCCGAAAGCTCCACTGCCGCCGCTTCAAAAAAAGTCCGATTCCCGGAGGCAAGGCAGCGTATGATGAAATTCATTGTCAAGGCGCCGTTCACGCGTAGATGCCGTACGACTTCTCGTACTTCTTCTACGCCGCGGTTTCGCGAAGTTCGCAAAAGATCGCGTTCGCTAACGATGTGCGCCATTTGTTCGGCACGGTGCCGAAGGTCCGGCGAGCGTAAGGACAGGGTAGGATCTCTGAATGTAGCCTTGACTAAGTCGTAACGAACAGATGCTGGCAAATCGAAGCGCAACAACAGCCTCTGCCGCATGTCTCCGTCGCCAATGAATTGATCGGCGATTTTTCGTAGAGCGCTCTTCGTCAAAGAGGCTGCACAATTGCCCAAAAGAGCCGCCACAACAGCGCGTCGCCCGCTTTCGACGAGCAGTTCAGCGACGCAGTCAGGCAAATCTGAGCGCTGCGCCAGCGCGATTTGGATGCGCTCGTCGCCCGTTGCCGCGAGTTCGACAAGCTCCGCGACGGTCAAGAGCGGCGACTGCAGGACGACCGCGGCGCCGATGCACGATTCATCATGGGCGAGGGCGATGACAATGGAGCGCGGAGCAAGCGGCGCGGCGGCCAGCGTTTCCGCCAAAGCTCGGCGCACCTCGAAAGAAGCCTCCTGAGCGAGCGCCGCCAAACAGACCTCCGCGTCCTCCATAAGAGTTTCGAGGCGCTCGAAGCCTCTCAGCTTTTCGCAGCCGCTGAGTCCCGCGCAAAGTCGTCCGGCAAGGTAAGCGCGCGCCAGGGTCGCCGCGGCCTGCGCGCGTTGCTCTTCGTCGAGCGCCTGACACCACGCAAGGAATTGAAGAACGCTCCAGCGCGCTTGCGGCGCCTGCCGAGCGGAGAGAGCCAACACGGATCTGCGTAGGTCCACGGCCATCGGGGGCCTCGGCTGTGGCGAGCTTAAAATTAGTTAACAAAAATCGTTAAAATGCCGTTAACGCGGTCGGGTCGGCGCCGGATGTCGCAAATCGGTCTAGCCGTCGCTCGTTTCTCGATCAGGCAGTGATAGGTCTCTCGGTCGTTTCGGCGCGATTTGAGCGCTGACCCTCTCGGCCAGGCGCCGGCCTGCGGCGGCCCGCGCTTCAGCAAAATCTCCTTCCAGACGCTTCACCCGGCGGCTTAATTTGCGAATGCGCAAGAGCAGAACGGCCTCGGAAACGAACCCGATGCTCATCAAGCACGCTGTCAGGAAGACGATCGCCGCGCCGGGGTTCTCCTGGAGCCATCGCAGCAGATCGTCCATCATCAAAGCCCTAGCCGGGACGCCGCCTAAGCTCGACTTTAAATGATGTTTGAAAATCAGGTTCGCGTCAAACCAGAGCTCCGCACCGTCGTCCTGTCGGAGCTGTTGTGAAGTTCTTCGGACGGCGGCCGGCGCCGCGCGCGTAAAATCGCGCCAAACCGCCGCGCGAAGGGTAGAAGCGACGCAGGTCGCATGCATGCCAAGCGCGGCTTTTCGTTCAACCGCCGATCACGGTCTGGATCACCTGACCGCCGCGCTGGATGACGAGCCGCCAATAATTGGCCCGCGCGGCGGTCGCGCGTTCGCCGTCGCGCGTCGATTCGATCTTCTGGCCGTTGATCGCCAGCACGATATCGCCCTTCTGGACGCCGACTTGGGCGGCGGTCGAGCCGTCCTCGACCTCGGCGACGACGACGCCTTTCGACGCCCCTTCGAGCGACATATCCTCGATCACGGCGGGCGAGATATTGACGAGCGTCGCGCCTTCGAAGGGCGAGCGCGTCTTGATCTTGACCGGATCGCGCGGCGGCTTTTCCGGCGCAGCCATCAGGCGCAGCGTCAGGTCGATCGTCTTGCCGCCGCGGACCACGCCAAGCCTGGCGTCGCCGCCAAGCGGCTTGACGC
The DNA here is from genome assembly GCA_021325385.1 of Alphaproteobacteria bacterium. Lineage (GTDB taxonomy): Bacteria > Pseudomonadota > Alphaproteobacteria > Rhizobiales > Beijerinckiaceae > Roseiarcus. The sequence continues at coordinate 3,390 of JAJPHH010000021.1, read as the reverse complement.
CGAGGCGAAAGCCGACGCCGCCGGAATCGTCGACTTCGACGCCGTCGACCGCGACGATGACGTCGCCGCGCTTCAGGCCCGCCTCGGCCGCCGGCCCGCCCTCGGCGATTGTCGCGACCAGCGCGCCGATGGGCTTATCGAGGCCGAGCGACTCGGCGATGTCCTGGGTCACGTTCTGCAGGCTGGCGCCGAGCCAAGGCCGTCGGACCATGCGGTCGCCGCCCTTGGCCGCGGCGATGACGCTTTTGACCATGTTGACCGGAATGGCGAAGCCGAGGCCCATGCTGCCGCCGCTTCGGGAAATGATCTCGGAATTGATGCCGATCAGCTTTCCCTCGAGATCGACCAGCGCGCCGCCGGAATTGCCGGGATTGATCGCCGCGTCCGTCTGGATGAAGAAGCCGTAATCGCTGGCGCCGATCTGAGTGCGCGCGGTCGCCGAGACAATGCCCTGCGTCACGGTCTGGCCGACGCCGAACGGGTTGCCGATGGCGAGGACGAAGTCGCCGACCTCGATCGCGTCGGAATCGCCGAGCTCGAGCACGGGGAAATCATCGCCGCCGTCCTTGATCTTCAAGACGGCGAGATCGCTGCGCGGATCACGGAGGACGATTTTGGCCTCGAACTCGCGATGGTCGGCGAGCGCGACTTTCACGTCGTTCATGCCTTCGATGACGTGATTGTTGGTCACGATCAGGCCGGAGCGGTCGACGATGACGCCCGAGCCGAGCGACTGCGCGACGCGCGCCGACCCGCCGCCCTGGTCGCCGAAAAAATGGCGAAAGATCGGGTCGTCGAAGAGCGGGTTCTGCGGCCGCGTCTCGATGCGCGAGGCGTAGACATTGACCACCGCCGGCCGGACTTTCTTGACCACCGGCGCGAAGGAGAGACGGACCTCGGCCGGCGATTGTGGGACAATTTTCTCGGCGGCGAAGGCCGAGAGGGGCGTCAGCGCGAGAATAGCGAGGGCGAAAATCGCAGATCGAAACAAAGCTTCACTCCTCTTGCGAACCGTCCCGAACCAGCAGGGCGCGGCCGGCGCCGTCCGTGAGCCCAGGCAACGAGTTTCTTCGGCGAGAGCCCCGGCGGAAATGCGGCGCCCATGCAGGTCACGTAACTCTTTCACCTGATCGGCTCGGTCGCCTGGCGCTCATCTTCGACGATGTTTTGATCAAGGCGCCAGCCTTTTTCGTTCAAGCTCGTGACCCGAAGATAGAGTTCATCAGGCGAAGCCCGGGCGAGCGCGGACCTGACGCCGGACTCGGCGGCCGGTCCTTGACGGCGCAGCCCCTCTCGCGAGAGCGCGCGGCCATCGAAGAACTATCGTCGAGCGGTCCGGCGAGAGGCGATCTGCGTCGTCCGATCACGGTGATTATCGCCGCCGCCGGATCACGCAAGCGACATCCCGAAACAGGCTTTTGACGCTCGCGGCGTCACTCAGCCTCGCGCCGCGCGGCGGAAGGCGACTTTGGCGAGCGCTGCCCAATCGAGATCGCCCTCGCCATGCGCCATCGCGTTGAGATGGCCGTCGCGCAGCAGGCTCGCGAGCGGCATCGGCACGTTCCTGCCCTCCGCCGCCTCGAGCGCGAGCCTGACGTCCTTGAAGCCGAGCGCCAGCTTGAAGCCGGGCGGATCGTACTGCCCATCGACGATGCGCTTGCCATAAATCTTGTAGATCGGCGCGGCGAAGACGGAATTGGTCATCGCCTCATGGAAAGCGCCGGCTTGAACGCCGTAGGCGTCGAGCAACGCCATCGCCTCGCCGAGAGTCTCGACGGCGGCGCCGATCATGAAATTGGCGGCGATCTTCGCCGCATTGGCCTGTTCGGGCGCTTCGCCGAACGGCCAGACGCGCTGACCCATGGCTTCGAGCAGCGACCGCGCTCTTTCCAACGCCGCGGCTGGGCCAGCGGCGAGGATGTTCAATTGGCCGGCGGCGGCGACGTCGGGGCGGCCCATGACCGGCGCTGCGACATAATCGAGTCCGCGCTGGCGGTGAAGCTCGGCCAGTTCTTTGCCAAGCGCGACCGAGACCGTCGCCATGTTGACGTGCAACGCGCCTTTCGGCATGGCGTCCAAGGCGCCCGTCTCCACAAAAGCCTCGCGATAAGCCGCGTCATCGGCCAGCATCGAGACCAGCGCTTCGCCGGAGGCTGCTTCGGCGGGATTGGCGCAGCGCGTCGCGCCTTCCGCCGCCAAAGCCTCGGCCGGGCCCGACGAACGATTCCAGACCCGCAGGCGGTGGCCGGCTTTTAACAGCCGTCCCGCCAGCGCCCTGCCCATCGCGCCCAGACCGATGAGTCCGACGTCCATCGTACCCTCCAATGCGAGTTAAGGGGCTCGGCCGATCGGCCCGAGATGCGTCGCGTTGAACGCTGCGGCGTATTTAAGCCCATAGCCGAGCGCCCGATCGAAGCCGATATGAGCGAGCCAAATCAACGCGATCGTCTCGGCCAAGTTCCGCTCCGTCCAAGCGCCGATCGTCAACAGCGCCAGCGGCGCGATGGTCGAATGCAGCGCATTATAGGCGATCGCGCCAAGCCGCGCCGAAGCGAGATAAGCGAGGAACGACAGGTCGGGCGCAAGGAAGAGGACAGCGAACAAGATCCACGAGCCGCCGGCGCGCCAATAGAAAAAGGCGGCGCCGATCGCCAGCGCCGCCCCTTCAATGCGCAAAATCAGCCGCGGGCCGCCCTCGACGGCCCCAAACGGCGCGACGAGGCTCACGCCGCGGCCTCGGCCTCGGCTTTCTTCTCCTGAATCGGGCCGGAATCCTTACCCTTGGCCTCAGGGTCGCGATCGACGAATTCGATCACCGCGAGCGGCGCGTTATCGCCGTAGCGGAAGCCGGCCTTGAGCACGCGCGTATAGCCGCCATTGCGAGTCTTGTAGCGGGGCCCGAGCACGTCGAAGAGCTTCTTGACCAGGTCGACGTCGCGCAGGCGCGAAATGGCGAGGCGGCGCGCATGCAGATCGCCGCGCTTGCCGAGCGTGACCAGTTTCTCGACCACCGGGCGAAGGTCCTTCGCCTTGGGCAGGGTCGTGACGATCTGCTCATGCTTGATGAGGGCTTGCGCCATATTGGCGAACATCGCCTGGCGATGTTCGGACGTGCGGTTGAAGCGCCGCTTGGCGCGTCCGTGATACATGTCGGCTCTCCTTGTTTATGCGGCCGCCGTGCCAAGGAACGGCCGGGTTTCGCTTGGTCGCCTTCGTCAGGCCGGGCTTGTCCCGGCCTGACGCGCGGCGGCGAGCGCGAACTCAGTAATGCTCCTCGAAACGCTTGGCGAGGTCCTCGATATTCTCCGGCGGCCAGCCCTGCACCTCCATGCCGAGATGCAGACCCATCTGGGCCAGCACTTCCTTGATCTCGTTGAGCGACTTGCGGCC
>JAJPHH010000155.1 GCA_021325385.1 Alphaproteobacteria bacterium | reverse complement strand
GGAAGCGGCGAAGGAGACGAACCATGACGAGGAACGTAACCGCCTCCGAGCTCGCGAACGCCGCCGTGCTCGACGAGGCTCATGTCGGACATATCCGCGGCGCTTTCGGAACCATTTTTTACGGCGATATCGGCCCGCGCTCGAACTGGCGGCGCCGGCTGGCCACTCTGCTCGCCATCATCGGGCCGGGCCTGATCGTGATGGTCGGCGATAACGACGCCGGCGGTTTCGCGACCTATGGCCAGGCCGGCCAGAATTACGGCACGACGCTGCTCTGGACATTGGCGCTGCTGATCCCGGTCCTCTACGTCAACCAGGAGATGGTGCTGCGTCTTGGCGCGGTGACCGGCGTCGGCCACGCGCGGCTGATCTTCGAGCGCTTCGGTCGATTTTGGGGCGCGTTCAGCGTCATCGACCTCTTTCTGCTTAACGCCCTGACGATTGTTACCGAGTTCATCGGGATCGCGCTTGCGCTCGATTATCTCGGGCTCGACCGAGCGACCGGCGTGGTCGTCGCCGCGGGATTGATCGTGGCGGCCGTCTCGACAGGCGATTTCCGCCGCTTCGAGCGCTTCGCGATGGGCCTCGTCTTCGCCAGCCTTCTGCTCGCGCCGATTTATGTCATGGTTCACCCGCCGCTGGCGCAGGTCGCGCATGATTTTATCGTCCCGCAAATGCCCCAAGGCGGCAAGCTGAGCGACGTCATGCTGGTGATCATCGGCATTGTCGGGACGACGGTCGCGCCCTGGCAGCTCTTTTTCCAGCAGAGCTATGTCATCGACAAGCGCATCACGCCGCGCTTCATCCGCTACGAGCGGCTCGATTTGTGGATCGGCATCGCGCTGGTCGTCGTCGGCGCCGCCGCAATCATGGGCTTCACCGCGGCGACCTTCTCTGGCCGGCCCGAATTCGGCAATTTTGTCGACGCCGGCGCAATCGCTGCGGGGATCGATAAATATGTCGGCCGGACCGCCGGCGTGATGTTCGCGATCGCGCTGATCGACGCCGCTCTTATCGGCGCCTCGGCAGTGTCGCTGTCCACGGCTTACGCGATTGGCGACGTCTTCTCGGCGCGCCACTCGCTGCATCGGAAAGTGACCGACGCCAAGGGCTTCTATGGCGTCTATTTCCTGCTGATCGGCGTCGCCGCGGCGATCGTCCTGCTCCCGGGCTCGCCGCTCGGGCTGCTGACCCTGGCCGTGCAGGTCCTCGCCGGCGTCCTGCTGCCGAGCGCGACCGTGTTCTTGCTGCTGCTCTGCAACGACAGGGCGGTCCTCGGGCCATGGGTCAATTCGCGCTGGCTGAACTATTTCACCGGCGCCGTTATTGCCGCGTTGGTCGTCCTGTCGGTGATCCTCACCGCATCCGTCCTGTTCCCGGACGCGACCAACGATCAGGCGATCCTCGGCATCCTCGTCGTCGGCGGCGTTTCCGCGGCGATCCTCGCTTTGGTCTTGACGGCGCTGAGCGGCAATGGCGAGCCGGCCGTCAACAAAGCCGCGCTTCACGATGCGTCGGCTGCGGCGCGCGACACGTGGCGCATGCCGCCGCTCGATCGGCTTGCGCCGATGAAACTGTCGCTCGCCGCCAAGACCTGGATGGGGGTTCTGCGCCTCTATCTCGTCGGCGCGGTCGCGCTGGTCCTGTTCCGCGTCGCGATGCTCGCTTTGGGGGGGACGAGCTGATCGCGAGCGATCGATAAACGATCCGAGTCTGCTTGGACGCCCCGGCGAGGCCGATCGCCGGGGCTTTTTTCTGCGCAGCAAGGCGGTTTCCGCCGCCGTACCGATTTCGAAGCGTTAGGGGGCCGCCAGTGCGTTTCATCGAAACTCTCAATCTCGCAGCCTTTCTCAATTCGGCCCTTTGCCTCGCCGTCGCCTTCGCGCTGGGCACGGCCATCGGCGCCGAGCGACAATACCGTCAGCGCTCGGCCGGCTTGCGCACCAATGTTCTGGTGGCGCTCGGCGCCGCCGCTTTCGTCGATCTCGCTCTCCGTCTGACCGGCGCCGACGGCGCGGTGCGTGTCATCGCCTATGTCGTCTCCGGCATCGGCTTTCTCGGCGCCGGCGCGATCATGAAAGAGGGCCTCAATGTGCGCGGTCTCAACACGGCGGCGACGCTGTGGTGCTCGGCCGCGGTCGGCGCCTGCGCTGGCGCGGGATTGCTCGCCGAAGCTGGCCTCCTCACCATTTTCGTTCTTGCCGGAAACACGCTGCTGAGGCCCATGGTCGAGGCGATCAACCGCATCCCGATCGACGAACGTCATGCGGAGGCGACTTACGAGGTGCGGATCACGGTCAATCGGCAGGCGGCGTCCGATGCGCGGGAGCTGCTGGTCGAGCATCTCGAGCGCGCCCATTATCCGGTGGCCGCCGTCGAAACGAAGGCGGAGATGGAGGAAACGGTCGATGTCGTCGCGACGCTGGTGGCCGCCTCGGTCGTGCCGGAGGAGCTCGACGCGATCGCCGCGCATCTCGAGAAACAGCACGGCGTAACCAACGCCGCTTGGGAAATGCACGCGAAGGCGTGAACATTATCGAACAGGGTGGGGGCGTCGCGAAAGATTTCACAAATATTTTGTCTGGCGGATTACGCGGCCCCGACTAGCATCGAGCCTGCTAAACTTTTGAAAGCCCCGCCATGCGCCTCTGGATCAAAGACCCGCTCGCCATCTTCGCCGCCGGCGCGGAGCGCGGGCTTGTCGTCGAGGGAACGCGGATTGTCGAATTGATCGGCAAGGGCGCAGCTCCCGCCACGGCCGTGGACGAGACGTTCGACGCGTCCCGTCATGTCCTGCTGCCGGGCCTGATCAACACGCATCATCATTTTTTCCAGACTCTGACCCGCGCGCATCCCAAGGCGATCAACAAGGAGCTATTTCCCTGGCTGACCTCGCTCTATCCGGTCTGGGCGCGGCTGAAGCCGGAGCATTTGCGCATCGCGACGCGGCTCGCCTTGACCGAGCTGATTCTGTCGGGCTGCACGACGGCGGCCGACCATCACTATCTCTTCCCCGCCGGGCTGGAGAACGCGATTGACATCGAGGTCGAGGAGGCGCGCGCCCTCGGCTTGCGCATGACGGTGACGCGCGGCTCCATGAACCGTTCGCAGAAGCAGGGAGGGTTGCCGCCGGACGCGGTCGTGCAGAGCGAGGACGAAATCCTCGCCGATAGCGAGCGCGTCTTGAAGCTCTTCCACGACCCTAAGCCCGGCGCGATGATCCGCGTCGCCCTCGCGCCGTGCTCGCCCTTCTCGATCGACAGAAGGCTGATGCGCGACACCGCGTCGTTGGCGGAAAAATACGATTGCCAGCTGCACACGCATCTCTGCGAGACCAGGGACGAAGAGAAATTCTGTCTCGACATGTACGGCGTGCGTCCGGTCGAGCTGCTCGAAGAGACCGGCTGGATGAGCAGGCGAGCCTGGCTCGCGCATGGGATCCATTTCAACGCCGAGGAGATCGAGGCGCTCGGCAAAGCCGGCGTCGGCGTCTGCCATTGCGCGGCCTCCAACATGGTTCTCGCTTCCGGAATCTGCCCGACCAAGGACCTGGAGGCGGCGGGCTCGCCGCTGGGCCTCGGCGTCGACGGCTCGGCTTCGAACGATTCCTCCAATATGATGGAGGCGCTGCGCCACGCGCTGATGATCGGGCGCCTGCGCTACGGCGCCTCGGGCGTCACCCATCTCGACGTCCTGCGCTGGGCGAGCGAGGGCTCGGCGCGCTGCCTGGGACGCGCCGATATCGGCCGGATCGCCGTCGGGCTCGAAGCCGATCTCGCGCTGTTCACGCTCGACGAGCCGCGCTTTTCCGGGGCGCATGATCCGCTCGCGGCGCTCATCCTTTGCGGCGCGCACCGCGCCGACCGAGTGATGGTCGCCGGACGCTGGCGCGTCGTCGACGGCGCTCCGGTCGGAGTCGATCTGGCTCAGCTCACGGCGGAGCATCGCGCCGCCGCCGCGGCCTTTGCCTGAGGATCGGACCAGGCGTCCGTCGCGCAGCGATTTTGATCCCGGCGTCGCGAGCGCGCTTCCCGCCGTTCGACCCCTTCGAGGTACGAAGCGCGGGCCTCAGGCGCGGTACTCCTCGTCGCTGACTTTCTCCAGCCATTCGACCTGCGCGCCGTTGAGCCGCTCCTGAATGGCGATATGGCTCATCGCCGTGGTCGCGGCGGCGCCGTGCCAGTGCTTCTCGCCGGGCGAGAACCAGACCACGTCTCCCGGCCGAACCTCCTCGACCTTTCCGCCCGCGCGCTGAACCCAGCCGCAGCCGGACAGGATGATCAACGTCTGGCCGAGCGGATGGGTGTGCCAGGCCGTGCGCGCGCCCGGCTCGAACGTGACCAGAGCGCAGGCGACCCGCGCCGGTTCGGGCGGCGAATGGAGCGGATCGATCCGCACGGAGCCGGTGAACCACTCCGCCGGTCCTTTGCCTGACGGTTGCGAGCCGCCTCGTTTGATCTCCATGGCTTGCTCCTGCGATTGAGGCTTTGTCGACGCCCTTCTAACCGTCGACGGGCGCGGGCGTTCAGAGCCTTTCCCGTCTGTTTCTCCGGAGAAGGCTTCGGCCCGAGTTCATTCCGCCCTGTCTTTGCGCTTCTTCTCGAGCCGCGCCATGAAGCGCGCTTCATCGATGATGAAGCGATCATGGGTTCCTTCGCAGACGACCTCCGCTTCGTCGCGGCAGACGACCTTGAATCGGAGCTTGCGCCCGTCGATCGCCGCCAATTCGACCGACGCCGTCACCCGCATGCCGATCGGCGTCGCGGCGCTGTGGCTGAGATCCACATGGACGCCGACCGTGCGCTGTTCGGCGAAGAGAAAAGGCCGCAGCGCTTCGACGCAGGTCCATTCGACGAAGCCGATCAGGAAAGCCGTGGCGAGGACGGGCGGCATGTCGGCGAAGCCTTTGAACGCCCGCGACACCGCCGGCACGGTCAGCGCTTCATCGACCATGATCGAGTTTTCGTGGCGCAAGCCGATTTTCAGCCCGTCGATCGACATGTCTTTCTCCGCAACGAACTGATCCGGGCGCGGATCAGCGTCCACCCAGCGGACGATCGCCGCGACGCGCCGCCCAGTCAACGAGACGCTTGGCGGGCGGCGCGCAGGTCCCACGCCATTGACGCAATTGTCAACGGAGCGGCGCTTTCCGGCGGTCGCAAGCGGCTGCTAGCATGGCCTCGCTTCGCTCCGCCCGCCGGAGCCGTCAGTCACAGGAGCGCGTCATGCAAAAGCGTCGCCTCGGCCGCACCGATCTTCACATCGCTCCTCTTGTTTTCGGCGGCAATGTCTTCGGCTGGACGGCCGACAAGCAGCGCTCGTTCGAATTGCTCGATCGCTTCGTCGAGGCTGGCTTCAACGGGATCGACACGGCCGACGTCTATTCCGCCTGGGCCCCCGGCAACAAGGGCGGCGAATCCGAGACGATCATCGGCGAATGGATGAAATCGCGGGGCGCCCGCGACCGCGTCATCGTCATCACCAAGGTCGGTTCGCCGATGGGGCCGGGCAAGAAGGGGCTCGCGCCGAAATATCTCGAAGAGGCGTGCGAGGCGTCGCTGAAGCGGCTCGGCGTCGAGGCGATCGACCTCTACCTTTCGCATTGGCCCGATCCGGAGACGCCCTATGAGCAGACTCTGTCGGGCTACGCCAAGCTGCTCGAAAAGGGCAAAGTCCGCTTCATCGGCGCCTCGAACCTCAACGCCGAGCAGCTCGGCGCGGCGCTCGCCGTCGCCCGGCGCGACAACCTGCCAAGGTACGAGGTCATGCAGCCGGAATACAATCTCTACGATCGCGGCTCTTTCGACGGTCCGCTGCGCGAATTGTGCCTGGCCGAGGAGATCGGCGTCGTCACCTATTTCAGCCTGGCCAAGGGTTTTTTGACCGGCAAATATCGCAGCGAGGCCGATCTCGGCCAAAGCCCGCGCGGCGGCGGCGTCAAAGCCTATCTCAACGATCGCGGCCGGCGCATTCTTCACGCGCTCGACGACGTCTCGCGCCGGCTTTCGGCCAAGCCGGCCGAAATCGCCCTGGCCTGGCTGATGCAGCGGCCGGGCGTCACCGCGCCGATCGCCAGCGCGACCAATCTCGATCAGCTCGAAAGCCTGATCAAGGCGGCGACCCTCAGCCTGTCGCCGACCGACGTCAAGGCTTTGGACGAGGCGAGCGCATTGGCGGGCTAGGAAAGCGTACCTTCGAGGGCTCATAGCGGGTTGACGGCTGTCGGCCGCCCCGCGCCGCAGCCGGTCGATTCCACCTAGACTCGCCGCATCCTTGCGAACTTACGGCCCTGTCGTGCGTTAATGGGGTCGTGGCGTTCGCCGCGGCGATCAACCGGAACGCCTAGAGGCGAATTAACGAGGCGGCCGCAATGATGAGAATTGCAATTGTCGTCCTTGCGATGTTGGCGACCTATCCGGCTTTCGCTCAGTCTTATTGCGAACAAGTCCGGCAGGGCATCGCCCAATATGGATATGCGGCCGCCAGGCGATACGCGCTCGAGCATTATTCGCCGCAGGAGGTGAGAGCGGCCGACCGTTGCGTCGCTGGAATGCGAGGGCTGGGCCATCATCGTCATCGCTACCGTTAGGGCAGCCTCGGCCGCTCCGCTGCCCGTCGTTCAGCCGCCGGGCGTCGCCAAGACGGCGAGGGCGTCTCGAATCGCCTCGATCTGACCGGCGAGCCCAGGCGATCGCGCGGCGAAAGCCCGATCCAACGCCGCGGTTCCGACGGTGAACGCCGCCGCGCCGCCATCGCGCGCCGCCGCGATCCGCTCCGGCCGATCGATCGAGCCGGCGACGATAACCGGTTTGGCGACGCCGCCGCAGACCTCACGGATGACGGCGGCTGCGTCGCCCGCATGGCGATAGGCGAGGAGGTCGACCCCGTCCACGCCGTCCCTGGCGCACAACCGGCATGCGCTGTCGACGATCTCGGCTATGCTCCCCTCCAACACGCTCGGATGGCCGGCGATGCGGCCGGCGAACGGAAAATAGCGGACGCCGCCGCCCTGGATGACGGAGAGCGCCACCTCGGGCCTCGTGCCGCCGAGGAGATAATCGACGCCGAGTTCGAGGGCCGCTTCAGCGGAAGCGCGCTCGCTCGCCTCGTCCAGACTGACGACTTCGAGATAGAGCGTGCCGCCGGCGGCGCGGATCGCTTCGGCGAGACGGCGCTGCTCGGCAAGCGGCTGGCCGACATTCTTGAAGCCGATATGGCGAACGCCGCTCGCCAACGCCTCGCGAAGCAGGTCCATCGCATCCGGGACCGTGCGGTCCGCCCGAGTGAGCATCAAGATGAACTCGGGGCTCGCCATGGCTTGCCTCCTCGCAGGACTTCCGGCGCGGAAAAGTCTCGCTTACCGCGCACCTCCTGTGAAGGGCCCTTCGCTCACGCCGATCGAGCGAAGCGGAACGAAGGACGCGCCGACCAGCTTCTTCTTTGGAAGCGCTTAGCGGAGCGTCCGATTTAGCGGATCGCAGAGCGGCGTTTGCGTAATCGTGGCGGGCGGCAAGGCGACAGGCGGAGAATGGCCGGAGGAAGCGCTATCCAGAGCGCCAATTGCCCGTTTAAGCTCCCTAGCCGCAAGGGGGCTCGCTCCCGGCCAAAAGGGGAACCTCTCACATGGCCAAGACCGCTTCGCTTCTCACGGCGTCGCTCGCCGCTTTGTGCTTCTTGACTTCGCCGGCCGCGGCCCAGAACGTTCGCAGCTTTGTCTCGGCCGCGACCGGCGCCGACAGCAATCCGTGTACGAGAACTTCGCCTTGCCGAACCTTCGCGGCGGCGCTGACGAAAACCAATGCCGGCGGCGAGATCAATACGCTCGATCCAGGCGGCTATGGTCCCGTGACCATCGCGAAGGCTATGAGCATCGTGAGCGGTCTCGGCGAGGCCGGCGTCCTCGTGCCGGCGAATGGTACGGGCGTCACCATCAATGCGGGCCCCAACGACGCCGTCAATCTGCGCGGCCTGATCGTCGAAGGCGCAGGCGTCGGCGCAACCGGGATTGCGTTCAACAGCGGAGGCTCGCTCACCATCGAGAATATGGTCGTCCGCAATCTGACCTCCAGCGGGATCGCCATTGCGCCGACGGCTGCGGCAGATATTTCGGTGTCGAATACTCTGGTCGCCAACAATGGCGGCCATGGGATTTACATCCAACCAAGCGGCGCCAACATCGGTGCGGTGAGGGCCACATTCAACCATGTCGAGGTCGACAAAAACGTGCAAAAGGGGATCGGCATATTCGGCAACGCCATAAGTGGAGCCTCTTCCGTTAACGCGATCGCGATCGATTGCGTAGCCGCATATAACGATGCAGGGTACTATGCCCTAGGAAGCAGCGTGTTGAGGGTGTTCCGATCGGCCGCCAACTATAACGCCGTTGCGGCGGATGCTGACGGAAATTCGCAGATTTTTGTGTCACAAAGCAATCTTGAAGGTAACACTAACGTTTGGGCGTGGGACGCCATGGACGGCGCCGTGATCAATAGCTACGGCGACAATTACACCGAGGGCAGCATTGCGCCCGCTACAATAGGTCGGAACTAGAAGAAACTGTCTGGAAGGCAGGCCATCCTCGCCCTTTGGCTAAGCGGGTTGCGGCGCGCGCTACCGAACGGCTGCGGCGGCGGGCGCAAGCGGCGTCACCTGGACGGCCTCGGGGGCCGCGGGCGCAGCGGCCGGGGCGGCCGTCGCCGGCGCCGCGGGACTCGGGGCGGGCGGCGCGGGTCCGGAATCGCCGCGCGCGTCGATGATCGAGACCTTGTCGGCGTCGCCGGCGCGCGGCGCTGTCAACTGGGCGCCGATCGCATGCAGGACGTCGGGCGTGTCGGCGTAGATGCCGTGACCGATGAAGCCGTCGGAAAAACCCGAGAGGTCGTAAACCTTGGCGCCCAGCTTCTCCAGCGCCGCCTTGTCCTGCGGCGTGGCGGCGTCGATCGCGCCGACGCGCGGCCGATCGGCCGCGATCCAGCTCGAAAGGCCCAAGGCGCGATCGTTGGACGTGGCGAAGACCGTCACCTTGGCCGGCCGGATGCGCGCCATCTGCTGCCCGAACACGTCGAGATCGATGTCAGGCGAAGCGAGCATCACGTCGCCGAGATGGCCGCCGAGGTCGCGGTCGCCGGCGATCGAGGCCTGGCGCAGGGCCTCCATCGCGAGCCAGCCGCCCATCGAATGGGCAAGGATATGGATTTTGCCGAGTCCCGGCGTCTTGGCGACGTCTTCGAGCAGGCCCTGCAATTCGTCGCGCGAGGCGGCGGCGCTGTCCTTGTCGGACACGTAGCTCAGAAGCCCGCCGCGCGAAGGCCATGTGAACAGGATCGGCACGCCGCCGAATCGGCTGTCGGCGACAATTTGCGCGGCGCGCCAGCGCGCGTCGTCGAACGAGGTGTTGAAGCCGTGGACGAAGATCAGGACGTCGCGATTGACGCCGATCCGCCCGGATATGTGCGAAGCGAGCTCGGCCTTGAATTCGTCTGAATCGAGTTCGCGCCGCCCGGCGACCATGATGTCGTTTTGCGGATCGCCCGAGCCCCACATCGGCCGCTCGATCGCGCCGGGCCTGTGTCCGGGCGGGAAGGTCAGGGTGGTCAGCGCGTAACGCGTGCCGCCATGGGCGAGTTGCTGAGCCGCGGGACCGCTTTCGCCTTTCCGGGTCGAAGCAATGAAAATTTGCACGACGCGCGGCTTAGGCTGGGGCAGGCGCTCCACCAATCCGCCGACCGAGCCGACATAATCGGCCGCGCCCTCGAAGCCATCCTCGACGCAGCCGCCGAGCAGCGCGGCCAAAGCGACCGCCGCGACCGCCACAAGCGACGGCCGCAACGAATTTAGGCTCAGCCTTGCGGCCTCCGGCATTCGACCTGATTCCCCTGGCTGCGCGGGTCCGCGAGGGACGCAATCTGCCGGGCTCATGGGTCAGCCATGTGGCGAGAATAGGACTGAGTCGAGCCTTTGCGCTGGCCAAAGCTGCGCCGTGACGGAACCTTAATCCGGCTTCGGCATTCAATTTACAGTGACGGAGGAGGCGTTACAGCTGTTCTTTAAGGTCATTCCGTCCCATATTCAAAGGCGGACCCCGCCAAGGAGGCGTTTATGATTCGGCGCGCATTCGATTCTCCAATGACGAGCGCCGTGGCGCTCGCGGCTTTAGGTCTCGCATTCGCGTTCAGCGCGCCGGCCGAGGCGCAGACGCGGATTCTGCAACATCGCCATCACCATCACTATGCGCGGGTCGCGCCAGCGCCGGCCGGCGACATCGTCGTTCGTACCGGACGTCCCGTCTTCTATCCGGTCGACCCGTATAACGAATTCCTCGCCGGGCCGCGCTATTTCGTCGACACGGCGCTCGATCCGGATCCGGGTCTCGTTTATCCGTTCGGGCATTTCGGTACGGCGGTCCTGCCGTCCCGCTTCGACCCGCCCGGGCAGAGCGCGCCGCTTTTCACCTTCTGGTGAGAGCGAAGCCGCCGGTGGTAAACCGGCGGCATGGGGAAGGGCGATTCTAAGGTTCTCGACTTGGCCGGCGCCCTGCGCGCGGGCGATCGCGGCGCTTTGGCGCGGGCGATCACGCTTGTCGAAAGCCGGCGGCCCGACCACCAGCGCCGCGCTCGCGCGCTTCTCGCCCATCTCGCGCCCTCTGTCGGCAAGGCGATGCGGGTCGGAATTACGGGCGCGCCCGGCGTCGGCAAGTCGACCTTCATCGACGCGCTCGGCGCTAACCTGATTGCGTCCGGCCGCAAGGTCGCGGTCCTGGCGGTCGATCCGTCGTCGAGCCGCAGCGGCGGCTCGATCCTCGGCGACAAAACGCGCATGGCGCGGCTCGCCGCCGATCCCAGCGCCTTCATCCGTCCGTCGCCCGCCGCCGGCGCGCTTGGCGGCGTCGCCGCCCGCACCCGCGAGACCATGGTTTTATGCGAAGCGGCCGGCTTCGACGCGCTGCTCGTCGAAACGGTCGGCGTCGGCCAGTCCGAGACCGCGGTCGCCGATATGACGGATTTCTTTCTCGTCCTGGTTCTGCCAGGCGCCGGCGACGAATTGCAGGGCCTCAAGAAGGGCGTGATCGAACTCGCCGATCTCGTGGCGGTCAATAAAGCTGACGCCGATCCGGCCAAAGCGCGCGCCGCCGCGGCCGAATATGGCGCGGCCTTGCGCATTCTTGCGCCGACATCGGCGCATTGGGCGCCGCCGGTCCTGATCGTCTCAGGTCTCGCCAATCAGGGGCTGGACACGCTTTGGGCCGAGGTCGAGCGCCATCGCGCGCTGCTCGAAGCGAGCGGCGAACTCGCCAGGAAGCGCGCCGCGCAGAACGTCAGATGGATGTGGACAATGATCGAGGAACGCCTGAAGCAGCGGCTCTTTGACAGCGCCGAGGCCAGGACGCGTCTGCGAGAGGTTGAAGCCGCGGTGGCGAGCGGCGCGGTGACGGCGGAGGAGGCGGTCGAGCGGGTGCTTGGCGCTGACGTACCCTTCTCCCCGTGAAACGGGGAGAAGGCGGCGCGAAGCGCCGGATGAGGGGCTGCGCAGGAGCCGGTATTGAAGTAACAAATCTGCGACGAGAGAGGCCCTGGCGCGGCGATTTCGCTAATCTCCCACGCGGCGCAGCCCCGGCGCTTCTCGCCACCTTCTCCCGCCCGCGCAGCGCTGTCCGGGGAAAAGCCTGCGCCTCGGCGGAGCAGATGGCTTGCTTTCAACACCGCGGCGCCACGCCGCCCGATCGCCGTCAACCCGCCATGGCGCCTCGAAGGTACGCGCAACACGATGTCCGCCCGCGCGCCATGGCGGGTGCTTCGCTTGCGCTCCGCCCCTTCCGGGTGACGGCGCTCGGCCGGCGTGGCTATTGGCGACTAAGACGTTTTGCTGCCGAAACCGGCCGTTCGGCCGTTTCGGTCAGCAAAACGTCTTGGTTGCAAAAAGGCCATCGAGGCGGGCGCGGGTCAAGGTTCGCGAAGCGCAGCGGAGCGACCGGCGAAGCCGGCTTGGCCTTGAGGCGCGCCCGCCTCGATGGCGCCGCTCTGTTTGGGATTTGCGTGCTTGAGCGCGCTCGTTTCTGAGTCTCGACAATCAGAAGCCGATGAGGACTCTCTCGATATCTCCTGTAAGGCCTGCTCTCCTGGCTGTTCAATTACTCTCATTTTCCCCGGACAGCCCTGCCGCAAGCGGGGGAGAAGGGGAGCTACTCCCCGGCAGTCGCCAATTCGCGCGGCGCTTCGAACCGCTTCCAGCCCCGGCTGGCGTCGATATTGCCGAGAAACTGCCGGGCGCTTTCAGTCCAGGTGAAGCGCTGCGAATGGTCGAGCGCCCGCTCGCGCGGGATGGTCAGCGCCTCGAGGCAGGCGATCCGCAAGTCTTCGCGCAGCGCGCCCGCGCCGCTGTCGCCGATCACGTCGAGCGGGCCGGCGACGGGAAAGGCGGCGACCGGCAGGCCGCTCGCCAACGCTTCGATCAGCACGATGCCGAACGTATCGGTGCGGCTCGGAAAGACGAAGACGTCGGCGCTGGCGTAGGTTTGGGCGAGCGCCTCGCCCGAGCGCGCGCCGAGGAAATGCGCATTCGGATAGGCGCGCTGCAACCTCGCGCGCGCCGGCCCGTCGCCGACCACGACGATCGAGCCAGGCAAGGAGAGGTCGAGCAAAGCCGGCAGATTCTTCTCCACCGCCAGGCGCCCGACATAGAGAAAGATCGGCCGCGGCAAATCGAGAATGCGGCGCCGCCGCGGATAGAAGAGATTGTGATCGACGCCGCGCGACCAAACGCGCACGCGCGAGAAACGCCGTTTGGTCAATTCGTCGCGTATCGTCGGCGTCGGCGCCATGACCGCGGCGGCGGGCGCGTGGAACCAGCGGAGCAGATCGTAGGTGAAGCCTTCGGGGATCGGCAGGCGGGCGCGGACATATTCGGGAAAGCGCGTGTGATAGCTTGTGGTGAAAATGCGCCCGGCGCGGCGGCAGTGAAAGCGCGTCGCCAAGCCGATCGGACCTTCGGTGGCGATGTGGATATGGTCGGGGGCGGCTTGATCGATCCGGCGGGCGATTTCGCGCGGATTGGCGATCGCGAGGCGCACGTCCGGATAGGTCGGCAGCGGCAAAGTTGGAAAGCCTTGAGGCGTCAAGAATTCGCAGATTGCCCCGAGCTCCCGCGCGGCCGCCGCCATGCGCTCCAGGGAATGCACGACGCCGTTGATCTGCGGTCGCCACGCGTCGGTGGCGATGAGAATTCGCATCAGGCCGCCGCCTTCGCCTCCGCTTTGTCCGCGTGATCTTCTTCGAGCGTCGAGCCGCGCGGCTCGAGCTTGGCCCAGCGGACGATCTCCATCTTGCCGTCGTCGCGCTCGACCACGACCGTGCAGGATTCGACGAAGTCGCCGGTATTCACGTAAGTGACGCCGTCGATCTGGCGGACCGCCGCGTGATGGATATGGCCGCAGATGACGCCGTCGGCGCCGCGCTTCCTGGCTTCGGCGGCGAGTTCGCGCTCGAAAGCGCCGATGAAGTTGACGGCGTTCTTCACTTTGAGCTTGGCCCAGGCCGAGAAGGACCAATAGCCGAAGCCGAGCAGGCGGCGCGCCCGGTTGAAATGCGTGTTGATGAAGATCGCCGCGTCGTAGGCCCAATCGCCGAAGAAGGCGAGCCATTTCGCGTGGCGTACGACCACGTCGAACTCGTCGCCATGCGTCACCCAGTAGCGCCGGCCGTCGGCGGCGGTATGGACCGCGTTGCGGCGGATCTCGATGCCGCCGAAGCTCAAGCCGAAGAATTGGCGGGCGAATTCGTCGTGATTGCCGGGGATGAACACCATATGCGCGCCGCGCCGAACCTTGCGCAAGAGCTTCTGCATGACGTCGTTGTGGCTCTGCGGCCAGTACCAGCCGCCGCGCAGGCGCCAGCCGTCGACAATGTCGCCCACGAGGTAGAACGTATCCGCCTCGTTATGGCGCAGGAAATCGAGAACGAGCTCCGCCTGGCAACTCCGCGTGCCCAAATGCAGGTCGGACATGAAAATCGCGCGGTGGCGGGTGATGCGGTCCTGCTTGGCCAAGGCGCGCCTCGCTTCGTCGCGCCGGCTTGTCGACGCGGGCCCCTTTGGCCAGATTCTCATGTCGGCGCGATGACAGAGGGTCGGCGGGCGAATTCGGCGAAGACGAATTGGCGCACGGCGCGATCCGCCGGGTTCAAACGGGGCCGGCGCCGGTGTAGAAGCGCCAATCCACGCGCATCGCCAGCGGAGCTTTCCATGGACCTCGGCCTGAACGGACGCAAAGCCATCGTCTGCGCCTCGAGCAAGGGCCTCGGCAAGGCCTGCGCCCTGGCGCTCGCCCGCGCCGGCTGCGAGGTCGTCGTCAATGGCCGCGACGCCGGGCTGCTTGAAGCGACGGCGGCGGAAATCCGCGCCGCGACCGGCGCCAAAGCGACCGCCGTCGCCGGCGACGTCGGCCAAGCGGAGGGGCGCAAGGCGCTGCTCGCCGCCTGTCCGGCGCCGGACATTCTCGTCAACAACAATGGCGGGCCGCCGCCGAAACCGTTCAAGGCGATCAGCCGCGAGGACATTCTCGCCGGGATCGAGGCCAACATGCTGACGCCGATCGCGCTGGTTCAGGCGGTCGTCGACGGCATGGTCCAGCGTCGCTTCGGCCGAATTGTCAACATCACCTCGTCCTCGGTGCGCGCGCCGATTCCCGGTCTCGACGTTTCGTCCGGCGCGCGCGCCGGCCTGACCGCCTTCCTCGCCTCCCTGGCCCGCCAGGTCGCGGCCGCCAATGTCACGATCAACTCGATCCAACCTGGCGCTTTCGATACCGATCGGCTGCGCTCCGGCATGGCGAAACAAGCCGAAATGCGCGGCGTCAGCGAGCAGCAGGCGCGCGCCGAGCGGGAGGCTGCGATTCCCGCCAGGCGCTTCGGCCGGCCCGAGGAGTTCGGCGATCTCTGCGCCTACCTCGCCAGCGCCCAGGCGGGGTACATCACTGGCCAGAATATTTTGATCGACGGCGGCGCTTTTCCCGGGACGTTTTGAGCGGCGCTCTCGCCATTGTAGCGAGCTTCTGAAGTTGTCCGGTTTATGTAGCACATCAAATGTCCGCTTTTCTGTTTCTGTTCTGCTGTGGGCGGAGTGGGCAAGGCGTCAGCCTTGTCCACG
>JAJPHH010000152.1 GCA_021325385.1 Alphaproteobacteria bacterium | reverse complement strand
GCCGCCGATCAATAGATCGGAAAACGCCGAGTCAATTCCGCCACGCCGGCGCGCACCCGCGCTTCGGTCGCAGCATTTCCCGATTCGCCCGCCTTGGCCAAGCCGTCCAGCGTCTCGACGATCAATTCGCCGACCCGACCGAATTCGGCGGTGCCGAGGCCGCGCGACGTCGCCGCGGGCGAGCCGAGGCGAATGCCGGAAGTGATCGTCGGCTTTTCCGTATCGAAAGGCACCCCGTTCTTGTTGACCGTGATATGCGCCCGCCCCAGCGCGGCCTCGGCCGCCTTGCCGGTCAAGCCTTTCGGGCGAAGATCGACCAGCATCAGATGGTTGTCCGTGCCGCCGGTGACAAGCGCATAGCCGCCGGCGAGGATCGGCGTCGCCAGCGCCTTGGCGTTGGCGACCACGGCTTGCGCATAATTCTTGAATTCCTGCGTCAGGGCCTCGCCGAAGGCGACCGCCTTGGCGGCGATCACATGCATCAGCGGTCCGCCCTGCAGGCCGGGAAAGATCGCCGAATTGATCTTCTTGGCGAGATCCTCGTCGTCAGTGAGGATCAGCCCGCCGCGCGGCCCGCGCAAAGTCTTGTGCGTCGTCGAGGTGACGACATGGGCGTGCGGGAACGGCGAAGGATGCGCGCCGCCTGCGACGAGGCCGGCGAAATGCGCCATGTCGACGACGAAATAGGCGCCGACCGCGTCGCAAATCTCTCTGAAGCGCTTGAAATCCCAGTGGCGGGCATAGGCGGAGCCGCCGGCGATAATCAGTTTCGGCTTGTGCTGATGGGCGAGCTTTTCGAGCCCGTCCATGTCGACGCGCTGCGTTTCGCGGTCGACCGTATAGGAGACCGGCTTGAACCACCGGCCCGACATGTTGACGGGCGAGCCATGCGTGAGGTGGCCGCCGGCGGCGAGGTCGAGGCCCATGAACCTGTCGCCCGGCTGCATCAGCGCCATGAACACGCCCTGATTGGCTTGGCTGCCGGAATTCGGCTGCACATTGGCGAACCGGCACGAAAACAGTTGGCAGGCGCGCTCGATCGCCAACTTCTCGGCGATGTCGACGAATTGGCAGCCGCCGTAATAGCGCCGGCCCGGATAGCCCTCGGCGTATTTGTTGGTCATGACCGAGCCTTGCGCCTCGAGCACGGCTCTCGAGACGATGTTCTCGGACGCGATCAGCTCGATCTCGTCGCGCTGGCGACCAAGCTCCAGGCCGATCGCTTTGGCGATTTCCGGATCGGCCTCGGCGAGCGGCGCGGAAAAGAAGGAATTGGAGCGAATGCGCCCGTCGGCGGGCGTCGCGACAGCAACGGTCATGGCTTGCCCTCAAAGGCCGGCGGCGATTCGTAAGACGCGCGATCGGCCGCCGGGCCGAGCCGCCCATAGCATGAGGCCCGGCCACGCGAAAAGCGCGAATCCGACGCAGAATAGCGCTCGTCCGCCGTCGGGTCAGTTAAACCTCAGCGTAAGATATGCTAAGGATATCGATCGTGGGATGAAAAATGACCCAAGTCATCATTGGACGCTGGGGAAAGAACCTGGCCATCCGTTTTCCGGCGGAGATTGTCAAAGCGGCCGGCCTCGATGACGGCCAAACGGTCGAAATCGTCCCTCAAAGGGACGAGCTGGTCATTCGCAAGCTTCCGCCGGAGCAAACCATCGAGACGATGTTCAGCGGCAAAAACCCGGAGGCGTGGCGCGCGCTCTATGGCGATGCTTTCGATTGGGGACCAGATCGCGGTCGCGAGCACGTCGGGGAATGAGCGCGGACGAATATCTGCCCGATGCCGGCGATCTCATTTGGACCGATTTCGACCCGACTATTGGCCGCGAGCAGGCCGGTCGCCGTCCGGCTTTGGTCATTTCGCCCGCAGCTTTCGCTCCGAACACAGGCTTTGTCATCGTCTGCCCGATCACGAGCCGTGTTCGACCGTTTCCGACCAGTGTTGTCTTGCCCGACGGATTGCCTATCGCTGGCGAAATTCTGCTGAGTCATCTACGCAGCATCGATTACGCGAGCGCGCCCGATCCGTGCGGTCGGCGCGAAAGCGCCGCCCGAAATCGCGCGTCAAGTCCGCGCGAAGCTCGCCGCTCTGATCACGATTTGAGCGAAACGGGAATCAGCGCAGCTTTTGCGGGTCGGTGAACACGACGAGGTCATTCTTGTCGACCCGGTCGAGCTTGGCGCGGGCCTCCTCGTCGAGCAGGTCGCGATCGACGGCGTCGGCGCGCATCAGGTCGACCTTGTGCTGCAGCGCCTTGTGCTCGTCCTGCAACGCAGTCAGCTGCGCCGTCAACGCGGTCATCTGCGCTTGGTAATGCGCCTTGGCGTGCAGGCCGCGATCGCCGATCGAGGCCTGGTAGACGAAGAATCCGCTGACGCCGCCCGAAACGAGATAAAAGACGATCGGCAGCAGGATGGCGCGCGCGCGCGTCTTGACGACCATGCTCGAATCTTGCCGCTAACGAAGTTAATTTTCGGTTCGCGACGCCATGGGAGAAAAAAGTATGAAGCCGTTTCTTTATCGCTTGCTGCCGCCGCGCCCGACTTTTGCGCTGGACATGACGGCGGACGAACGCGACGTCATGCAAAACCACAGCTCGTATCTGCGCGGCTTGGCGGCGAAGGGCGAGGCAATCGCTTTCGGGCCGGTGCTCGACCCGAAAGGCTCCTGGGGCGTCGGCATTTTCCAGGTCGAGAGCGAAGCGCGCATGAAGGAGATCGCGGGCGCCGACCCGGCGATCTTGAGCGGACGCGGCTTCGCCTACGAGATTCTTCCGATGGCGGCGTTGGTCACGGGCGCAGCCGCGACCAGTTGAGCGTCTCCGCTCTACTTGAGCGCCTTGATCGCGTCCCGCCCGGCGAAACGCCCCTGCTCGCCGAGCTCTTCCTCGATCCGGATGAGCTGGTTGTATTTGGCCAGGCGGTCGGAGCGGGCGAGCGAGCCGGTCTTGATCTGGCCGCAATTGGTCGCGACGGCGAGGTCGGCGATGGTGGAATCCTCGGTCTCGCCGGAGCGGTGCGACATCACCGCCGTGTAGCCGGCGCGGTGCGCCATGTCGACGGCGGCGAGCGTCTCGGTCAGCGAGCCGATCTGGTTGACCTTGAACAGGATCGAGTTGGCGACGCCGCGCATGACGCCTTCCTCGAGCCGCGCGACATTGGTGACGAAGAGATCGTCGCCGACCAGTTGGCGCTTCTTGCCGAGAAGATCGGTCAGGAGCCTCCAGCCGATCCAGTCGTCCTCAGCCATGCCGTCTTCGATCGTGGCGATCGGATAGGCGTCGGCGAGCTTGGCGAGATAATGGGCTTGCTCCTCGACCGACCGGGTCTTTCCCTCCCCCTCGTAAACATAGGCGCCGTTCTTGAAAAATTCCGTCGCGGCGCAATCGAGGCCGAGCATGAAATCCTGGCCCGGCTTGAAGCCGGCGCTCTCGATCGCCTTGAGGCAGAAATCGAGCGCCGCCTCGGCCGAGGGCAGATTCGGCGCGAAGCCGCCCTCGTCGCCGACATTAGTGTTATGGCCGGCCTTCTTGAGGGCGGCTTTCAGCGTATGAAAGACCTCCGCGCCCCAGCGCACGGCTTCGCGCAAGCTCGGCGCGCCGACCGGCAGGATCATGAATTCCTGGAAGTCGATCGGGTTGTCGGCATGGACGCCGCCATTGACGATGTTCATCATCGGCAACGGCAGGACCCGCGCTGTAGTTCCCCCGATATAGCGATAGAGCGGCAGGCCGCTGGCGTCGGCGGCCGCCTTGGCCACGGCGAGGGAGACGCCGAGGATGGCGTTGGCGCCGAGCTTGGATTTGTTGGCCGTACCGTCGAGCTTGATCATCGTCTCGTCGATCTTGACCTGCTCCTCCGCGTCGAGGCCGCTAAGCGCGTCGAACAGATCGCGGTTGACCGCCTCGACCGCGTGCAGCACGCCCTTGCCGCCGTACCGACCTTTGTCGCCGTCGCGCAGCTCGACCGCTTCATGCGCGCCGGTCGAAGCCCCTGAAGGAACGGCGGCCCTGCCCATCGATCCGTCTTCGAGCGTCACGTCGACCTCGACGGTCGGGTTGCCGCGGCTGTCGAGGATTTCCCGCGCGACGATGTCGACGATGGCGGTCATGCTGCTCTCCGGCTGGCGTGAATTGGCCGCGCTTTTACGCGAAGCGCCGAGGACAGAAAAGCCCCGCTCGATCGGTCCAAGGCCCAGAGTCGGGCGCCGCGATTTTAGGCGCCTGGCTTCATGCGCCCTACTAGAATGCAAGCTCAACGGCTGGTTTGGCGCGGGATTCCGCGGCCGAACGTGAATTAAAAAAAATTGCACAATTGGCTCGCATGAGCGCGTGACATTGCTCAAAATTTCTACTAGCGTCCCTGCCGCTACCGTAAAGGAGGCCGTCGCCAGTTCTGGCGGCGAGCGATGTCCAAGTCTGTGGGAGGACGGGGCGTAACACGTCTTGACTCGCAGGGCATGACTCCTGCGGCGCGTTTCAATCGAGGACGCGTAGAAAAGCGTTTACGCATGAGAGGACGGGTGCGAAGAGGCAAGGCTCGGCGCTAAGACCGGAGCCTTGCCTTTTTCTTTTCGGCCGGCGCGGCTGTCACCGCCCCACCGTCATTGCGAGCGGAGCGAAGCAATCCATTCATAGGGCGCGGTTCTATGAGTGGATTGCTTCGTCGCTTCGCTCCTCGCAATGACGTATCTTATCTTAGTACGATCAGCTCGCCGCGCATCCAGCCCTCCTTCGTACTCGCGCAGAACGGCTCGAGCCGCCCCTCGCCGATCGCCGCGCGCATCCCGGCCATCAAATCCTGATAGTACGCCAGATTGACCGCCGTCAGTCCCATCATCGCGAGAATCTCGCCGGCTTTGATCAAGTGATGCCAATAGGCGCGCGAATAGTCGCGCGCGGCGGGACAAGAGGATTCCGCGTCGATCGGCCGCGAATCTTCCGCGTAGCGCGCGTTGCGTAAATTCATGCGGCCGCGGCGGGTGAAAACCATGCCGTGCCGGCCGGCCCTAGTCGGCATGACGCAATCGAACATGTCGACGCCGCGTTTCACGCTCTCCATGAGATCGTCGGGCGTGCCGACGCCCATCAGATAGCGCGGCCGATCGTCGGGCATGTACGGCGCGACGATCTCGATTATTTCGAGCATGATCGCCTGCGGCTCGCCGACGGCGAGGCCGCCGATCGCGTAGCCGGGAAAATCCATGGCGGCGAGTTCGCGCGCGCTTTCTTTTCGCAACGTCGCGACCGCGCCGCCCTGGACGATGCCGAAAACCGCCCGGCCCGGCTGTGCGCCGAAGGCTTTCTTCGAACGCTCGGCCCATCGCAGGGACAGACGCATCGCCCGCGCCGCCTCCTCGTCCGAGCAAGGCAGCCGCACGCATTCGTCGAGCTGCATCTGGATGTCCGAGCCGAGCAGGCGCTGGATCTCCATCGAGCGCTCCGGCGTCAATTCGTGGCGCGCGCCGTCGATATGCGATTGGAAGACGACGCCGTTTTCGTCGAGCTTGCGCAGCTTGGCGAGCGACATGACCTGGAAGCCGCCCGAATCGGTGAGGATCGGATGCGGCCAGTTCATGAATTTATGCAGGCCGCCGAGTCTCGCGATGCGCTCCGCGCTCGGCCGCAGCATGAGATGGTACGTGTTGGCGAGCACGATGTCGGCGCCGAGCGCGCGCACCTCGCCCGGATACATCGCCTTGACGCTCGCGGCGGTGCCGACCGGCATGAAAGCCGGCGTGCGGATCGTTCCGCGCGGCGTCGAGATCGCGCCGCGTCGCGCCGCGCCGTCGCGCGCGTCGACGGCGAACGAGAAGGCCTCGCTCATGTTCGCCGGCCTTGGCCAAGCAGCAGGCAAGCGTCGCCATAGCTGTAGAAGCGATAGCCGGCTCCGATCGCGTGCGCATAGGCGCGCTTCATCGCCTCGAGGCCGCTGAACGCCGCGACCAGCATGAACAAGGTCGAGCGCGGCAAATGGAAATTGGTCATCAGCGCGTCGACGGCGCGAAAGCGATAGCCAGGCGCAATGAAAATCGACGTCTCGCCCGAAAACGGCGCGATGCGCCCGCTCTCGTCGGCGGCGCTTTCGAGCAGTCTGAGGCTGGTCGTGCCGACCGAGACGATCCGTCCGCCCTTGGCGCGCGTTTCGTTCAGCGCGGCCGCCGTCGCTTCGTCGATGCGCCCCGACTCGGCGTGCATCTTGTGGTCGTCCGTATCTTCGGCCTTGACCGGCAGGAACGTTCCCGCCCCGACATGCAGCGTGACGCGATGGATGGCCGCGCCTTTCGCCCGGACGCGGGCGACGAGATCGTCGGTGAAGTGCAGGCCCGCGGTCGGCGCGGCGACGGCGCCGGCCCTGTCGGCGAATATGGTCTGATAATCGCGCCGGTCGGCTTCGCTTGGCGGCCGCCGCGCCGCGATATAGGGCGGCAGCGGCGCTTGCCCCAAGCGCTCGATCGCCTCGTCGAGCGCAGCGCCGTGAAAGGCGAAAGCGAGCGTGACTTCGCCAGCCTCGCCTTTCTCCTCGACCTCGGCGTCGAGCGCGCCGAGCAGGCAGACCATGCTCTCGGCCGCTTCGCCGAAGCGTATGCGCTCGCCGACATTGAGCTTCTTGGCCGGTCTGACCAAAGCGCGCCACCGGCTGCCGTCGAGCCGTTTGATCAGCGTCGCTTCGATATGGGCGACGGCGTCGCCGCGCACCCTGATCCCGTCGAGCCGCGCCGCGATCACCTTGGTGTCGTTGACGACGAGCGCGTCGCCCGGCCGGATATAATCCGGCAGATCGGCGACGCCGCGATCGGCGAGCGCGCCATCCGCCCCGACGACGAGCATGCGCGCGGCATCGCGCGGATATGCCGGCCGAAGCGCGATGCGCTCGGGCGGAAGGTCGAAATCGAATTCGTCGACGCGCATCGGGGAAAGTACGAAGAAAGGCGGAAAACCCCTTCTCCCCGTGAAACGGGGAGAAGGTGGCGGCGAAGCCGCCGGATGAGGGGCAGCGCCGAGCTTGATGATGAGGGTTCGAGGGGGCGTACCTGTCGGTCCTGCGCAGCCCCTCATCCGGCCCTTCGGGCCACCTTCTCCCCGCCTTGCGGGGAGAAGGGGAGCGCGCGCCCTCAGCTCAGGCTCGCCTTGACGATCTTGTCGGGGTCCCTCACCGGCTCGCCGCGCTTGATCTTGTCGACATTCTCCATGCCCGAGACCACTTTGCCCCAGACCGTGTATTTGCGGTCGAGGAAGCGGGCGTCGTCGAAGCAGATGAAGAATTGCGAATTGGCCGAATCCGGATCATTGGCCCGGGCCATCGACGCGGTGCCGCGGACATGCGGCTCGGCGTTGAACTCGGCCTTGAGGTTCGGATATTGCGACCGGCCCGTTCCGGTGCCGTTCGGACAGCCGGTTTGGGCCATGAAACCCTCGATCACCCGGTGAAAGACGATCCCGTCATAGAAGCCTTCCGAGACCAGCCGCTTGATATGCGCGACATGGCCGGGCGCGAGGTCGGGACGCATTTCGATGACCACCGGACCTTTCGTCGTCTCGAGGGTCAGCGTGTTTCCTGCTTCGCTCATATGTCCTCATCCTTTCCGATTGGCGATGATCAAGCGGATCGCGAAAATCCGCCCCGCGATCGCCGCGCTGGGGTCGCCGGCGGCGGGCCAAGGCGCCGAGCTACAGAGCCTCGAGCGGCGCCGTTGCTCAGGCGGCCGCGCGAATAGGAATGCGCGGCGCGCCGATAACCGCGCCCCTTTGTTGTAGCTTGACCTTACCGTAACCTCGCCGGCGCCTTCAATCGCCGGCGGCTCCAATAAGCGTTTGTCCGAGCTGGCGCGACATCGCTGAGCCTCCGCGGCGCCTCGCCCTGGCGGGGCTCGTTCGGCGCCGTTCCCGCCCGAGCTGGCCTGCCAGCGCGCCGAAAGCCGCGAGCCCGGCGAGCCTCATTTCGCGTCGCTCGCCATCCGCATCGTGATGATCTTGTCAGGATCTGCAACGGCGCCGTTATTGGCCTCGGTCCCCTTCTTGATCTTGTCGACCACGTCCATGCCGGACGTCACCTCGCCGAAGACCGTATACTTGCCGTTAAGAAACGGCGCGTCGGCGAAACAGATGAAGAATTGGGAATTCGCCGAATTGGGATCGCTCGCCCGGGCCATTCCGACCGTGCCGCGCTTGAACGGCGTCTCGGTGAACTCGGCCGGGATATTCGGCAGGTCCGAGCCGCCCGCGCCGGTGCCGGTCGGGTCGCCAGTCTGGGCCATGAAGCCGGGAATGACCCGGTGGAAGACGATGCCGTCGTAGAATTTGCGCTTCACCAGCGTTTTGATCTGAGCCACGTGCTTTGGCGCGAGGTCCGGCCTGAGTTCGATGACGACCTTGCCGTATTTGGTGGTCAGGATGACGGTGTTGTCGTCCGCGGCCTTCGCCGAAAACGCGCCGGCGGCGAGGAGCGCGGCGAGCGGCAAGGCGAGCGCGGCGCGACGGCTCAGTGTCATGATCGACCTCTTAAAAGGGAAACGGGAACGCCCGAGGGCGGGCGGCTTGTAGCACGCGAGCGCGGCGGCGCAACCTCGAGCAGCGCGGGGCAATTTACCAAATTC
The DNA here is from genome assembly GCA_021325385.1 of Alphaproteobacteria bacterium. GTDB lineage: Bacteria > Pseudomonadota > Alphaproteobacteria > Rhizobiales > Beijerinckiaceae > Roseiarcus. Next base: position 43,784 of record JAJPHH010000152.1, on the reverse strand, counting down.
GGAAGTTCGGCCGGCGCGCTCGCAAATGGCGGTCCGCTGGCGGGGGCTTTGCGCAATGGCCTTCAAGGCGACGCCTTCTGCGTCGGATTGAAACAGGGTTGCGCCAATGCCGCCCGTCCTATCCTTGGAAAAACGCCGGACGCCGTCCGACGGCGTCGCGCTCCTGCTCTGGGGCGCGTTGGTCGGAGCGCTGTTCTTCGGCGTGGCCGCTTTCGCCTGGGTCGCTTGGGCGCTCTGGTCGATTTGACCGACCGCGCGCGGCCGGCGCGCTCGCCGGGAAAGCAAGCGCCCTTGACGAGGCTTCCCGAGCCCGGCAATCAGGCCGCCAGGGCGCTTCGGCCGAGGGGACGCGAAACGGTTGCACAAATTTATTAAACGCCTGCGCGATGCTCTTGATTATGCAGCCTTTCGCCTCCTTGCGGCATTTTTCGGAAGCCTGCCGGTCGAAATCGCTTCGAGCCTGTCAGGCGCCTCCTGGCGTTTGATCGCCCCGCTGCTTGGGCGACACAAACGCGCGCTCGACAATCTCGCGGTCGCCTTTCCCGAGAAGAGCCTGGCGGAACGGGAACGGATCGCCCGCGCCATGTGGGACAATCTCGGCCGCGCCTTCGCGGAATTCTTCCATCTCGACGAGGTCGCCGCCGAGAGCCGGCTCGCTCTCGAGCCGACGCCGGATTTGGCGGCGCTTCGCGCCGCCTCCCCGAACGCCGTCGTCTGCGGCCTGCATATGGGCAATTGGGAAATCGTGGTGGTCGCTGTTTTGCGCTGCGGCTACAAGCCGGCCGGAATCTACCGGCAAATCTCCAATCCGCGCGTCGACGATTACGTCCGGCGCATTCGCGCTCCGCTTTATCCCGGCGGCCTGTTCGCCAAGTCCTCGCGCGCCGCCGTGCAATTGATGCGCTACGCCAAGAGCGGCGGTTGCGCCGCCTTTCTCGCCGACCAGCGCGAAGGCCGCGGCGCCGTGGTTCCGTTCTTCGGCCGGCCGGCGCCCTCGCCTTCCTTCCCGGCGCTGATCGCCGAGACGCACGATCTGCCGCTCTTCGTCGCGAGGGTGAAACGCCAAAAAGGCGCCCGCTTTTCGATCCGGGTCGAGCAGGTGCCGCTGCGCCGTACCGGAGACCGCGACGCCGACGTCCTGGCGACGACCGCCGCCCTCCAGGCGACCTGCGAGCGCTTCATTCGCGAGGCGCCGGAACAGTGGATGTGGGCGCATCGGCGCTGGGCGTGAGGCTCCCGTTTCGGCCCGCGGCATGCGATGAAGGGGGGATGCGTCATTCTCGCTGAGCGGGATCAAAGAACGGCGGCGCGGCGGGCGACTCAGCTGGATTCCCGCTTTCCGCGGGAATGACAGAAAGACGGAGCGGTTGGAGGGGTCTTTGCTGCGCATTGCGACTTGGAACGTCAATTCGATCCGCCAAAGGCTGAGCCACCTCCTCGATTACCTCAAAGAGGCGAAGCCCGACGCGGTTTGCCTGCAGGAAACCAAATGCCTCGACGACGCCTTTCCGCGGCTCGAGATCGAGGATCTCGGCTACAATGTCGCCAGCCATGGCCAGAAAGGCTTTAACGGCGTCGCCATCCTGGCCAAGCGCCCGTTCGAGACCAAGCCCGGTCTGCCCGGCGATCCGAACGACGAGCAGGCCCGCTACATCGAAGCCGAATTGTCGACGGACAAAGGCGCGGTCCGCCTCGCCTCGATCTATCTGCCCAACGGCAATCCGGCGGGCAGCGAAAAATACCCCTATAAGCTCGCCTTCATGGATCGCCTGATCGCCCATGCCAGACGCCTGCTTGCGTTGGAGGAGCCGCTGATCCTGGCCGGCGATTATAATGTGATCCCCGAGCCGCGCGACGCCGCCAAGCCCGAGCAGTGGCTCGACGACGCTTTGTTCTTACCGCAGACGCGTGCCAAGTTCCGAGAACTCTTGAATCTCGGCTTGACCGACGCCTTGCGCGCGACCACCGATTCCGGCGGGCTCTATACGTTTTGGGATTTCAAGACCTTCGGCTGGCAGAGGAACAACGGCATCCGCATCGATCATTTGCTGCTGTCGCCGCAAGCCGCCGATCGGCTGGCGAGCGTCGCGATCGACAAGGAAATGCGCGGCCGCGATAAAGCCTCCGACCATACGCCGATCCGCATCGATCTCGATCTGTGACAGCGTCCAATCGCTGGTCGGCCCGCTGGCGGCATGCGCAAAAGTCGCGCATGCCGCCGGGACGCGCGCCGAGTTCATGCAAATGGCCTGGTCATGAAGCAATCGCCGGCTGGCCGCGCCACAATTGGCCCAACTTCAGGCCATTGCGCTCACGTTGGCGCTTTTGTCGTCAGGCGACGGCGTCGTCAGCAACGAGGCGCGTTCGATCGAGGCTCTTGGCGAGGATTAGCGTCGGCGGGCGCCACGGCATATCGCGCCAAAAGGCGGGCGGCGCATCGAAGCTCGCGGCGGGCTGGGAAAACGGCGCGGCTTCCGATAGGTTAAGCGGATCGGATTTCAGGGCTCTTCCGATGTTGATCGTCGCGACCTTGCTCTATTTTCTGCCGACCGTCATCGCCCTGGCCCGCGGCCATTTGTCGACCCTGGCCATCTTCGTGCTCAACCTGTTCCTGGGTTGGACGCTGCTCGGCTGGCTGATCGCGCTGATCTGGTCCTTCTCCGGCTTTACCGCGGCGAATTACACCCGGATCGAGCCCCAGATCGTCGGGCCGGACGGCCGCATTATCGCGCGGCGGTCAGGCGGTTCGCTCTGGATCGTGCTGATCCTGATCCTCGTCGCTGTCGCCATTGTCGACAAGCAGCGGCATTTCCGCGATCTGCGGTCGTTCGAGAATCCGTTCCCCGCCGAGGACGGCGTCCGCCTGTAGGCCTGTCAGTCCCGCGAACTCACCACATGTCCAGCGCGACCCGCGCCTCGTCCGACATCCGGCTTTGATCCCAGGGCGGATCGAAGACCATATTGACCTTGACGCCGGAGACGCCGTTCACAGCGCCAACTGCATTTTCGACCCAACCCGGCATTTCGCCGGCGACCGGGCAAGCGGGGGCGGTCAGGGTCATGTCGATTGTCACGAAGCGGTCATCGTCGATATCGATCGAATAGACCAGCCCAAGCTCGTAGATATCGGCGGGAATTTCAGGATCGTAAACCGTCTTGAGGGCGGCGACGATGTCGTCGGTCAGGCGCCGCAGCTCCTCCGGCGCAATCGACGAGGCGGTCTCGATCGCCGGCTTGTTGGCTTGGGCTTCCATAGCCGCGCTGTCGTTCACGACAGAACTCCTTAAGCGAATAGCCGCCGCGCGTGCTCGAGCGCCTCCGCCAGCGCGTCGACCTCCGCCCGGGTATTGTAAAGGCCGAACGAGGCGCGGCAAGTCGAGGTCACGCCGAAGCGGGCGAGCAGCGGCATGGCGCAATGCGTGCCGGCCCTGACCGCAACGCCGTAACGGTCGATGATCGTGGCGACGTCATGGGCGTGCGCGCCCTCCATGACGAAGGAGACGATCGGCCCCTTGCCCTTGGCGTGGCCGATGATCCTCAGCGAATTGATTGCGCCGAGGCGCTCATGCGCATAGGCGCGCAACTCGTCCTCATGCGCCCTGATTCGGGCGCGGCCGACGGCCTCGACATAGTCGAGCGCGGCCCCGAGCCCGATCGCCTGCACGATCGGCGGCGTGCCCGCCTCGAAGCGATGCGGCGGCTCGTTATAGGTGACGAGATCGCGCGCGACTTCGCCGATCATCTCGCCGCCGCCATTGAAAGGCGGCAGCTTCTCCAGCCATTCGCGCTTGCCGTAGAGGACGCCGATCCCGGTCGGGCCATAGACCTTGTGGCCTGTAAAGACATAGAAATCGACGTCGAGATCGCGCACGTCGACATCGAGATGCACCGCGCCCTGCGAGCCGTCGACCAGCACCGGAATCCCTCGCTCATGGGCGATGCGGACGATCTCCTTGATCGGCGTGACCGTGCCGAGCACGTTCGACATATGGGTGATGGCGACGATTTTCGTGCGTTCGGTGAGCGCGCGCTCGAAATTCTCGAGCGAGAACGAGCCGTCGTCTCCGATCTCGATCCATTTCAGCGCCGCGCCCTTGCGCTCGCGATGGAAATGCCAGGGCACGATATTGGAATGGTGCTCCATGACCGAGAGCGCGATTTCGTCGCCCGCTTTGATGTGATCGAGTCCGAACGAAGCGGCGACGAGGTTGATCGCCTCGGTGGCGTTGCGGGTGAAGACAATTTCCTCGTGCGAGGCGGCGTTCAAGAAGCGCCGCACGGTCTCGCGCGCCGCCTCGTAGCCCTCGGTCGCGGCGTTGGCGAGATAATGCAAGCCACGATGGACGTTGGAATATTCATGCTCGTAGGCGTAGCGCAGGCGATCGAGGACCTGCCGCGGCTTTTGCGCCGAGGCGGCGTTGTCGAGATAGGCGAGCGGCTTGCCATAGGGGCGCTCGGCGAGGATCGGGAAGTCCGCCCGTAGGGCGTCGACGTCGTATGGCGCGGCGATCTTTTGCGCGATGCTCATGGCTTTGCCTCGGCGCGGTCGGCGAGCCATTTCCGGGCCTTGCCGCGCAAAATTTCACGCATCGCTTCATCGCCGACGCGCTCGATCGCCTCGAAGCCGAAAGCTTCGAGCAGCATCGCTTCGGCTTCGGCTTCAGGAATGCCGCGCGCGCGCAGATAGAACAATTGCTCCCGGTCAAGCGCGCCGACCGTCGCGCCATGGCCGCAAACAACGTCGTCGGCGAAGATTTCGAGTTCGGGCTTGTTGTTCATCACCGCCGCGGGCGACAGCAAAATCGCCTGGCTCTTCATGCCGCCGTCGGTCTTCTGCGCGCCGGGCTCGACGACGACTTTGCCCTGATAGACGCCGGTCGCCTCGTCGGCGACGACATGCTTGAAGAATTCGCGGCTCTCGCCATGCGGCGCGACATGATCGACGAGCAAGGTCGTATCGGCGTGGCGCCGCCCGCCGAGCAGCGACAGGCCGTTCAGCGCGAGCTTGGCGTTCTCGCCGACGAGCGTTGCGAAAATCTGCCGGCGGACGAGTTCGCCGCCCGAGATGAAGCCGAAGGCGGAGAGCGAAGCGCCTTGGCTCAGCTTCGCGACCAAGCTTTCGAGATGCAGCGCCGCCTCGCCTTCAACGACGGCGACATGCTCGACCTTCGCGTCGGCGCCGATGTCGAGAATCGTCGCCGCGTTGCGCTGGTCGCCCGCTTTTCCCTCGAAATATTCGACGATCGTCGCCTTGGCGCCGGCGCCGATTTCGACCGCCACGCGCGAAGCGATCGAACGCGCATCGCGCTCGCTCCCCCAATGGCGGATTTCGATCGGCGCAGAAAGCTTCGCATGCGGGGCGATCCGGATGACCGCGCCGCCCTGCGCCAGCGCGCCGTTCAGCGCCAGAACCGCGTCGACATTGGCGCCGAGATCGGGCGCAGCGGCCCGCCCAGCCCGCGCGTCCTCGCCAAGCGAGACGATGCTGACGCCTTCCGACGGCGGCGAACCCAGATTGGCGACGAGACGGCCGTCGAGAATGACGAAATGCGTCACGTCGGCGACCAGCGAAGAGACCCGGGCCCGCGCCTTCCGGACCGCAGCGTCGTCAGGCGCGTCGGCGGGCGGCGCGATCTTGGTCAGCCGCTGGCGCAAATCCGTGTAGTGCCAGGCCTCGTCGCGCCGGGTCGGGAGACCTTTGGCCGAGAATGCGCGGAAGGCCGCTTCGCGTTCGGGCAGCGGCAAAGCGCCCTGCCCGGCGGAGAACTGCTCGGCGAGCGCGCTTTCCGCGGGGGTGCGGGCGGCGGCGAGCGGGTGAGCGGTCATGATCGCCTCACGCCGCCGCTTCGGCGTAGTCGCGGTAGCCGTTGCGCTCCAGTTCGAGCGCCAGATCCGGCCCGCCGCTGCGGACGATCTTGCCGCGCGCCATGACATGCACCGTGTCCGGCTTGATGTGATTGAGCAGGCGCTGATAGTGCGTGATGACGAGGAACGCGCGCTTGGGATCGCGCAAGGCGTTCACCCCCTCGGCGACCACGCGCAGCGCGTCGATGTCGAGGCCCGAATCGGTCTCGTCCATGATCGCGAGGCGCGGCTCGAGCAGCGCCATCTGCAAGATTTCCATCCGCTTCTTCTCGCCGCCCGAAAAGCCGACATTGAGCGGCCGCTTCAGCATGTCCTGATCGATCTTCAACCGCTCGGCGGCCGCGCGCACCCGGCGCATGAAATCGGCCGTGGTCGGCTCCTTCTCGCCGCGTTGGCGCGCCAGCGCGGTCAGCGCCGATTTCAGGAAGGTCATCGTGGCGACGCCGGGTATCTCGATCGGATACTGGAAGGCGAGGAACAGGCCCTTGGCCGCGCGCTCGTCCGGCGAGAGTTCGAGAATGTTCTCGCCGTCGAGCAGGATTTCGCCGCCGGTGACTTCGTAATCCTCCTTGCCGGCGATGACATAGGACAGCGTCGACTTGCCGGAGCCGTTCGGTCCCATGATCGCGGCGACCTCGCCGGCTTTCACGGTCAGATCGAGACCGTCGAGGATCGGCCTGCCGTGGATTTCGACGCGAAGGTTTTTGACTTCAAGCATTCTCTTCTCTCGTAATCTTTCAAATCACCTGACGAAGATCTCTTCGGCCGTGAACGTACCTGACGATTTCAACGTGAGCCTCGGCAACTCGATAAAGGATCAAATAGCTTCCGGAAGGAAGGTATCGAAGATCGGGAGCAATATCGGAGCGTTTGCGCCCAATCTCGGGATACCACGACAGCAACTTGGTCTTTCTCTCCAATTCATCGAGGACTCGATCCGCAGCCTTCGGGTCATCCTTCGCTATATGCCGCCATATCTCGATGAGGTCTTGCTCAGCCTGACGAGTACGGAGCGCGCGCACAAAAATTATTCGCGCACGAAGCCGCGCCGCGCCTCTTGCTTAATGTCGTCGATGGACATGCTTCTGCCTGGGCCGCTCTCGACGCCTTCACGCCAGAGGCGCCGCAACTCCGCGGCGTCGAGAGAATCATCGAGACGCCGGCCGGCGCTCCATGCGGCGACGGCGGCGGCGATGGCGTCGCCAGCAGAAGCATACTCGCCGGCGTCGACAGCAGCAGCAACCTCTGCGTCCAGCTCTTCCGGAAGCGTGACCTGAACGGTTCTGACCATCACCCGACGCTCCCCTCGAGCGAGATCGCGATCAGCTTCTGCGCTTCGACCGCGAACTCCATCGGTAGTTGCTGCAGCACGTCGCGGACGAAGCCATTGACGATCACCGCCCGCGCCTCTTCTTCCGAGAGGCCGCGCTGCTGGCAATAGAAGAGCTGGTCTTCCGAAATCTTGGACGTGGTAGCCTCGTGCTCGAACGTCGCCGACGAATTCTTCGCCTCGATATAGGGCACGGTATGGGCGCCGCATTTGTCGCCGATCAGCAGCGAATCGCAATTGGTGAAATTGCGCGCGCCGGTCGCCAGGCGGTGCGCCGAGACCTGTCCGCGATAGGTGTTCTGCGACTGGCCCGCGGCGATGCCCTTGGAGATGATCCGGCTGGTCGTGTTCTTTCCGAGATGGATCATCTTGGTGCCGCTATCAACCTGCTGATGGCCGTTCGAAATCGCGATCGAATAGAATTCGCCGCGCGAATTGTCGCCGCGCAGGATGCAGGAGGGATATTTCCAGGTGATCGCCGAGCCGGTCTCGACCTGCGTCCAGGAAATCTTGGAACGCGGGCCGCGGCAATCGCCGCGCTTGGTGACGAAGTTGAAGACGCCGCCTCTGCCCTGAGCGTCGCCGGGGAACCAGTTCTGCACGGTCGAATATTTGATCTCGGCGTCGTCGAGCGCCACCAGCTCGACCACCGCCGCGTGGAGCTGGTTCTCGTCGCGCTTGGGCGCCGTGCAGCCTTCGAGATAGCTGACATAGGCGCCCTTGTCGGCGATGATCAGCGTGCGCTCGAACTGGCCGGTATTGCGCTCGTTGATGCGGAAATAGGTCGACAGCTCCATCGGGCAGCGCACGCCGGGCGGCACATAGACGAAGGACCCGTCCGAGAACACGGCCGAATTCAAGGTCGCGAAGAAATTGTCGGAGGTCGGCACGACCGAGCCGAGATATTTCCTGACCAGATCGGGATGGGTCTGCACGGCTTCGGAAATCGGGCAGAAGATCACGCCCGCCTTGGCGAGCTCCTTCTTGAACGTCGTCGCCACCGAGACGGAGTCGAACACCGCGTCGACCGCGACGCGCGGCTTCTCGACGCCGGCCAGGACTTCCTGCTCGCGCAGCGGAATGCCTAGCTTCTCATAAGTGCGCAGCAGTTCGGGATCGACCTCGTCGAGCGAGCGCGGCCCCGCCATCCGCTTGGGCGCGGCGTAATAGTAGAGCTCTTGATAATCGATCGGCGGATATTTGACGCGGGCCCATTTAGGCTCTTCCATCGTCAGCCAACGCCGATAGGCTTCGAGCCGCCATTCCGTCAGCCATTCCGGCTCGCCCTTCTTGGCCGAAATGAAGCGGACGATGTCTTCGTTCAGGCCCTTCGGCGCCTTTTCGGATTCGATCTCCGTGACGAAGCCGTATTTATACTCGCCGACATCGATCGAACGAACCTTGTCGACCGTCTCTTGGACCGCCGCCATCAAAACTCTCCTCGCCTTGGCGGTTTCAAGGACCGCCGGTGGGAATTGACCAATTTACCGGACCGCTCGCCTCAAGCCTCCGGGCTATGACAGACTGCCTCTATATTGTGTCCGTTGGGGTCGATTACAAACGCGCCGTAATAATTCGGGTGGTAATTCGGGCGCAAGCCGGGCGCGCCATTATCCTTGCCGCCAGCGGCGAGCGCCGCCTCGTGGAAGGCTCTGACTTCAGCGCGATTTTTCGCCGCGAAGGCGAGATGCATTCGCGTCGTCGGCCGATCGCCGATTCCGACCCAGAATTGCGGCCGCCCGTCGCGGCCGAAGCCGACGAAATCCTCCCCCTGCATGACCACGCCGACGCCCAGCGCAGCCAAAGCCCTCTCGTAAAAGGCTTTGCTCTTCGGGAAATCCACGACGGCGAAACCCATGTGATCGAACATTGTTCGTTTCATCCTTCCGCTCAGGCGGCGTTCCGGCCACGCCGCATCGGCGCCAGAATGCGGCCGAAAGCCTCGCCGAAACGCGCGACCTCTTCTTCCGTGGAGGCCCAGCCGAGACTGAGCCGCACGGCGCCCGCGGCAAGACCGGGCTCGACGCCCATGGCGGTCAGCACATGCGAACGCGCGACCTTGCCCGAGGAGCAGGCCGAGCCGGACGAGACGGCGAAGCCGGCGAGATCGAGGCCGATCACCAGCGTCTCGGCGCCGACGCCGGGAACAGCGAAGCAAAGCGTGTTGGGCAGCCGGGCGGCGCCGGCCCCGAAGACGACCGCGTCGGGCGCCGCCTCCAGAACATGGCGCTCCAGCGCGTCGCGTAGGGCGGCGAGCCGCGCCGCCTCCGCGTCGATCTCGCTCTGCGCCGCCAGCGCCGCGGCGCCGAAGCCGGCGATCGCCGCCACATTTTCCGTGCCTGCTCTAAGGCCGCGCTCCTGGCCGCCGCCGCGCAGCAGCGGGTCGGCGATGCGCAGCGCCTCCGACGCCGCGACCAGCGCCCCCGCTCCTTTCGGGCCGCCGAGTTTATGGGCCGAGAGCAGCAGAAAATCCACGCCGAGCCCAGTGAAATCGCATCGGCCGCGGCCAGCGAGCTGCACGGCGTCGCAGATCAAGACGCCGTCGGCTTCGTGAACCAAGGCCGCGGCCTCGGCGACGGGCTGAAGGATTCCGGTCTCGTTATTTGCGGCCTGGAGCGCCAGAGCGGCGCGGCCGCCGGCCCGTCCGAGGGCGGCTTTGAGCGCGTCGAGATCGATGCGGCCTTTGGCGTCGAGCGGAGCGGTTTCGACCGATTCCGGCGCGAAACGATGGCCGCGCAGCACGCAGGCGTGCTCGCCGCCCGAGACGATCAACCGCGCCAGCGGGCCCCGAGCCCCGCCCGATTCGATCTGCGGCGTCAGCGCCAGATTGGCCGCCTCGGTGCCGCTCGCCGCGAATGTGACGTTTCGCGGTCGCCCGCCGACCAGCGCGGCGACCTCGGCGCGCGCGGTTTCAAGCGCCAGGCGGGCCGCTCGCCCTTCTGAGTGAACAGATGAAGGATTCCCGATAAGCTCAAGCGCAGCCGCCATTTTCTCGCGCGCCGTCGGCCGCAACGGCGCGGTTGCGTTGTAGTCGAAATAGATGCGCTCGCGCTCCTTCATTCGCTTTGTCCAAATCTCGTTGAACGGCCCGGCCGGCGCGCCTTATTCCCGCGCCACAGGCGGCGGCGCCGTCGCTTTATCCTTGCATTCGCCCGAGCGAACCGTGTTAGAAGGCGCCTTCTGAAATTGGATTTCGCCGGTCGGCGATCTTGCGCAATCTCGGCCTCGCCCGCACATAAGCTGTTAGAATTATTCTAACAGCTTGCGCCGGGCGCGAAAAGCGCGATTTAAGGTCGCCGCCGCGTTTGCCGGGCGCGCCAGCGCCGCGGCCCGGAGGCCCATATGCCCGAAGTCATTTTCAACGGTCCGGCCGGTCGGCTCGAGGGCCGTTTTCACCCCGCCAAGCAACGCGGCGCGCCGATCGCGATCGTGCTGCATCCGCACCCGCAATTTGGCGGCACGATGAACAATCAGATCGTGTATAATTTATATTACGCTTTCGCCGAGCGCGGCTTTTCGGTTCTGCGGTTCAATTTCCGCGGCGTCGGGCGCTCGCAGGGCTCGTTCGATCACGGCCAGGGCGAGCTCTCCGACGCCGCCGCGGCTTTGGATTGGGCCCAGTCGATCAGCCCGGAAGCCCGCGCCTGCTGGATCGCCGGCGTCTCGTTCGGCGCCTGGATCGGCATGCAGCTGTTGATGCGGCGGCCGGAGATCGAGGGCTTCATCTCGATCGCCCCGCCCGCCAGCCGCTTCGATTTCTCGTTCCTCGCGCCCTGCCCGTCTTCGGGCCTATTCGTTCACGGCGATCGCGACCGGGTCGCGCCGCCGAAGGAGGTGCAAGGCTTGATCGAGAAGCTGAAGACGCAAAAAGGCATCGTCATCGAGCACGCCGTCATCGAAGGCGCGAACCATTTCTTCGAGAATTGCGTCGACAATCTCATCGCGACGGTCGGCGCCTATCTCGACAAGCGCCTCGGCATGCCCAAACATGCGCCGACGCCCCAACGCAAGGAGCGCGGCAAGGCTGCGGGGGGCCAGGTTTGAGCGCTCGGCGGGAGCGAGCGAGACCCTACCGCTCATGGACGACTAAATGGATTTGATCGCGTCGACCGACGTTCTCGCCGCAGCCTGCAAGCGCCTCGCCCGTCACCCTTTCGTCACCGTCGATACGGAGTTCCACCGGGAGACGACCTTCTGGCCGCAACTCTGCGTCGTGCAGGTCGCCTCGGACGAAGAGGCGCTGGTGATCGACGCGCTCTCCCCCGAGATCGACCTTTCGCCCTTTTTCGAGCTGATGGCCGACGAAAGCGTGGTGAAAGTCTTCCATGCCGCGCGGCAAGACGTCGAAACGATCTGGAATCTCGCCAAGATCATTCCCAAGCCGATGTTCGACACCCAGGTCGCCGCCATGGTCTGCGGCTATGGCGACCAGGCTTCCTATGGCGAGCTCGTTCAATCGATCTGTCGCGTCTCGCTCGACAAGTCCTCGCGTTTCACCGACTGGGCGCGCCGCCCGCTGGCCAAGGCGCAGGTCGACTACGCCATCGCCGACGTCACCCATCTGCGCGACATCTATCGCGCCCTCCTCGTCAAGCTCGAGAAGTCCGGCCGCCTCGCTTGGCTGGAGGACGAGATGAAGGTCCTCACCTCGCCGGACACGTACGAGCAGCATCCCGAACGCGCCTGGGAGCGGTTCAAGAACCGCGTCCGCAAGCCGCGCGACCTCGCCGTCATGATGGAGCTTGCCGCCTGGCGCGAGAACGAGGCGCAAACCCGCGACGTGCCGCGCTCGCGCGTCTTGAAGGACGACGCGCTCGTCGAAATCGCGCTGGCTGCGCCGCGCAGCCCGGAGGCTCTCGCCAATTTGCGCGCCTTTCCGCGCGGCATGGAGCGCGCCAAGGCGAGCGCGGACATTCTCGCCGCGGTCGAGCGCGGCCTGGCGCGCGATCCGAAGACGTTGCCCAAGATCGAACGCGAGCGAAAGGGCTCGCGCGGCTCGGCGGCGACGGTGGAGTTGCTCAAAGTGCTGCTTCGCCAGGTTTGCGATCAGAGCGGCGTCGACGCCAAGATGATCGCGACCGTGGACGACCTCGAAATGATCGCCGCCGACGATCGCGCCGATATCGCCGCGCTCAAGGGCTGGCGCCGCAAACTGTTCGGCGCCCTCGCTTTGGAGCTCAAGCGAGGCCGCCTGGCTTTGACCGTCGAAGACGGCAAAGTCGTCACGCTCGAATGGCGCGACGCCGAGGAGCCCGAGCGGGAAGCGGCGGCTGGGCGAAGTGAGGCCAGTCTCGGCCGGCGCGACGTTGCCGCCGGCGGACATTGATCTATAGGATGGATTGCGCGCGCCGTCGGGCGCGCGTCGACGGGTTGGGAATCGCCGGCCAGAGACTATTCGCATCGCCGCGAAGGGCAAGCGCCGGCGCAAGCGGAGCTCTGCGCCGTGAGGGGGGCTTCATGAGCAATCGGACTTGGTACATCGCGATCGACGGCAAGCAGGCCGGGCCCTATCCGGAAGATCAATTCCTCGAATTCATCGCCAACGGCCAGGTCGACCGCAACTCGCTGGTCTGGAGCGAAGGCATGAGCGCCTGGCAGAGGGCGGGCTATGTGCCGGGCCTGTTCGCGCCGGCTCAACCGCCGGTCGCCGCGCCGGCGCCGCGGCGACCGGGGGCCTTTCAGCCCCCCGGCGCGGTCGCTCCGACCTATGACGGCGACGCCGGTCCTGAGGATCGTCTCGACGCCGAATTCAGCGCCCTGCCGCTTTTCGGCCGCGCCCTGCTTTATGCGATCGGCATGGCGCTCGTTGTCACCGCGCCCTGGGCGGCGACGAGCTTTTACCGCTGGGTCGTCGCGCGCATCCGCGTTCCGGGCCGGCCCGGCCTCGCCTTCGAGGGCAAGCCGGGCGATATCTGGTGGGTCTTCGTGCTGATCGGTTTGCCCGGGATCGGCGGATTTTTCGCGCTGTTCCTGACCGTGACGGCGATCCGCTGGGTCGTCTCGAACCTTTCGTCCGAGGGACGCCGCCTTCCCCTGACCTTCACGGGCGGGGTCTGGGCCTATATCGGCTGGGTCCTGCTCTTCGTGGTCTCGATCTACACCGTCATCGGCTGGGCGTGGGTCGTCGCCGCCGCGATGCGCTGGTTCTGCCGCAACATTCACGGGACCACGCGGGCGGTGTCCTTCGTCGGCGGCGGCTGGCAGATTCTCTGGCGGACAGTGGTCGTCAGCCTCGCCTCGGCCTTGATCATCCCGATCCCGTGGATGATGCGGTGGTACTATCGCTGGTACGCATCGCAGGTCGCGATCGGATGAGTTTCGGCGGCGACGCGCCCGGCTGCGGGCGAGCCCGTTCGAAGAGCTCGGCTCGGTCGCAGCCGCCTAGTCGAGCCTCGCCAGCGGTTCGCCGATCGCGACGCCAAACGAATCGGCGTGCGCGGCGCCCCAATCGTAAAGCGCGGCGAGCACGCTCCGCAACGATTCGCCGCGCGCGGTCAGGACATAGACTTCGGCGTTTTTCTTCTTTCGTCCTTTCTCCTTCTTGATCAGCCCGGCCTCCGTCAGATCGCGCAAGCGCTCGGCTCCAAAGGCGCGTCGTCGACAAAGCGCCCTTTTTTCGCCGCGTCCTGGCCAAGTCGAAGCGATCATCCCTCAAAGAGGCCCGGCTTTACGCCTGGTTACGTCGTAAGCGCCGCGCGAGCGTCTTGCAGGTCAGGAAGCTCGAACCCTTCGACAAATCCCTCGTACACTTTCGCGAGCTGCCGCTTTGCTTCAAGACTCTTGCCTCCACTGCCCCAAAGTCGGCTGAAGCTCGTGGCGATCCGCAGCTCGAGCGACTTGGCGCCCTGCTGGCCTGCAATCAGAAGGGCCTTTTCAAAATAGTCCCCAGCGATCTTCAGTCGCTCAGGATCTACTGATCGAGCGGAGCCCTGAAGAGTTATCTCGCCCTTCAGCCTACAGATTTCCGCCTCGTACCAAGCTTCGCCCGTATTGCAAACCGCCGCTTCTGCTTCGTCCAACAGCCGGCAGGCCTCGTCTCCCTGCCCCGTGGCCGCAAGCACGCGCGCCATAAGCGCAAGATAGTACGGCCGCATGATGCCTGCGCCCGTGGATTGATAGCCGGCTAGGCCCTGTCGCATTTGTTTCACGCCTTCATCGACGTTGCCGGCGGCGCTCAATGCCCAGCCTCGCAAGATCATTCCGGTGAGCAGCCAAAACACAAACTCGCGCTCGGAGGAGATGGCGATAGCGGCGCTTGCGTCCCTTTCCACGACATTCCGATCCTGGACGAGCTGATGGATCCAGGCCGAGAAATCAAGCGCGGCGGCCAGGCTATAAGGATGCGACAATTCTCGCGCCAAAGCCAAAGCTTCCTCGTTCCTTTTTAGCGCCTGCTCAGGAAACCCAAGGAACCAGAGACAAAAAGCGGCCTGAGAACGGCAGACGACGCCAGAGTCCTGTCCATAGACGTAGGCCAAGGACGCGTGTTTCTCACGGTCGTAAAGATTGACCGCCTGATCCAGTTCGTGAAGGGCCGACGCATGCTGTCCGAGAGACGACAGGGTGACGCCCATCGCGTGATGCGCCAGCAAGCGCAGGCTGGATTCGCCCGCGACCTCCGCGATGCGTCGACATTGCGCCGCCAATTCCCGCGCAGCCTGGTGCTCGGCGCGTGCTGTGTAGAAGACCCAAAGCCCCCAGAGGACGGGAAAGAGTTGCGGCGCCTCGCCGACAGCTTCGCATATCGCGCGAGCGCGCGCGTAAACCTTTCCTACTTCCGGAGAAGCGAAGCCCTTGGTGGCAATCAGGGGGATTCCTAACGTTATGAGAATCGCCAGCTCTTGCTGGATGCGCTCTGGATTCTCCGGCAACGCCTTGAGCAGCTCTTGAGCCTTCGTCAAATGGGCTATCGCTTCGATATTGGCCGACCTCCGCATCGCCTTGTCGGCCGCGGCCCGCCAGAAGGGAATTGCGATTTCTTGAGAAGCGGCGTTGGTGAAATGGTGGGCGAGGAGTTCCGGCTGGGCCTCAGCGATTTCCGGAAATCGCTCCTTGAGGGTCTGCGCGGCCTTGAGATGATGGCGCTGGCGCTTGCTCCGCACCAGAGATTGATAGGCCGCCTCTTGTATGAGCGCATGCTTGAAGCGATAGCTGGCCGAAGGCGCGGTCTGCTCGAATAGGAACTCGGCCTCGACAAGCTTTGTCAATTCGGAATTCAGTCGATCATCCTCGATCTCCATGACGTCCGACAGCAACCGAGCCGAAAACTCGCTTCCGAGGACCGAAGCGATCTGTGCAACTTCCTTTGCTTGTCCCAAGCGGTCCAGTCTCGCAGTCAGCATGTCCCGCAGGGTCACGGGTATCTCGCGCGCCGGCGTATCGCCGCCCTGTTCGATGAGAACCTTCGTCAACTCCTCGATAAAGAGCGGAACGCCGTCCGTCCGCTCGACGATCTGATCGACCATTCCTCGGGATAATTCTCTGTCGCGCGTCAAGTTCGCAATGATTTCCGCGCTTAGCTCCCTCGACAGTCGGTCGAGGCGAATTTCAGAGACGTGCGCCCTGCCAAGCCATGGAGCGACAAATTCTGGGCGGAACGTGACGACCAGAAGGAGCGGAAGCTTGGGCGCGCGGTCGACGACGAGATTCAACAATTCGAGTGACGAAGGATCGATCCAATGAACATCTTCAAACACCATCAGCGTAGGCTGCCGCGCAAGTCCTTCCAACTGCGCCATAAGCGCCTGAAGCGTCCTGTCGCGACGCTTCAGGGGCGGGAGATCGAGGGTTGGATAGCGACCGTCGGCGGGAATCGACAAGAGCTCGGCAATCAGCGGCGCGGCTTCGCTCAGATCGCTGGCTCCGCGCCGGAGCGTCGCCTCCAGCTTGTCCAGCCGTTGCTCGTTCGGGTCGTCGCGTTTGATTTTGGCCGCTCGCTGGATCTGCCGGATGACGGGATAGAACGCGCTGCCCTGCCGGTTCGGCGCACAAAAGAACCGCAGCCGAACGTGCGGTTCATCCTTAAGCCAGTTCAGCAGCGCCTCGACCATGCGCGATTTGCCAATGCCGGGCTCGCCCGAGATCAGTAGGACGCATCCTTGTCCCGCTTTGGCGCTGTCCCAGGCCCTGACCATCCGGTCGGTCTCTTGCTCTCGACCGATGAGCATGGTGTTCGACGCGCGCAGCGCTCTGAAGCGACTTGCTATGTCGCTTGGCTTGATCACCTGCCAGGATTCGATCGGCGTCGCGAAGCCCTTGAGAGGTTTGGCATCGAGGGGCGCGTATTCGAAAAGCTCGCCGACGAGCCGTCGCGTCTCGCTACTGATGACGACCGTGTTAGGCTCGGCTCGAGCTTGGAGCCGGGCGGCGAGATTGGGCGTTTCGCCCACCACATCGTGGTCGTGCGCGGCGCCCGCTACTATGAGATCGCCGATGAGAACGAGGCCGCTCGCGACACCGACCCGCGCTTGCAGCGCCGCTCCAGCGTCGTCCCGAAGCTGCCCAACGCTTTCGATCAGCGCCAGCCCGGCGTTAACCGCACGCTCGGCGTCATCCTCGCTCGCCTGCGGGTAGCCGAAATAGGCAAGCACGCCGTCGCCCAGATACTTCGCGACGAAGCCTCCCGCCTGTTCGATGACGCGCACGCAACATTTGCGATACGCGTCCATGATTTCGTGGAGTTCTTCAGGATCGAGCCGCGTAGACATCGCCGTCGACCCGACGAGATCGCAGAATAGAATGGTCAGATGCCGCCGCTCGACGCCGCGGACCTGGTCCTTGCCTGCCGGCGGCGCTTGTTCCGCATATGAGCGAGATTCGGCGATTGCGCGCAGCAGCGCATTGCGATGCCCGGGCGCAACGCCTAGCCGCTCCAGATCCTTTTCGGTCAGGCTTGGAAGATCGGAAACTTCGATCCCGCTTTCGGACAAGCCAGCCGCGTATTCGGCCATGCCGATCGATTTCAGGAAGTCCGCGATCGTGGTCACGACGCACTCCCTTCCAGCCAGGTTCAATGGCGCTCGCCGCCGCCTCTTCGAAAATGACGCTCCGCCGGCAAGCGCGCCCGCGATCCGAAAAATACTTGCCTCGTCTGTATCAGGCGCGGCAGCGCATCATACTGGCAATCCGGGCGCATCAGGAAGATATTTCGACCGCGGAAAAAGAAGGCTGGATGCGGGCATTTCTGCCGGAGCCCTTTGCGAAGGCGATTAGTGCATAGCGGAGGCCGCCATTCATAAGGCCGTCCCGCACCATGCCATGCGCCTGGCGCGACGCCGCATAGCGGCTTTCATCCGTCGCAGCGCCTCCCGCGCTTTTGGATTCCGCTTCCATGAGGGCGAGAGTCGTCGTCCAAAAGTGCACCGTGCGGCCGGTGACGTCTGCGATTGCTTCCGACCTCAACCCGCTCTCTCGGGCCGCCGCCCTATATTCGCCGATCGTGCCAATTCGAGTCCGCCAATGGCGGTTGAAAAGCTCGGCGTATCTCAAATCTTCGAGGAAACAGTCGATGATGAAGACCGAGCCGCCTGGACGGAGGAGCGCCGCCATGCGCGCGAACCATTCGTCGCGAGCGAGATACCCGGAACTATCCACGGCGACGACGGCGTCGAATCTATTTTCGCCAGGCACGAGCGCAGCATCGCAGACGAGCGGCCTCACCTTTGAGCCCACGCCGGCTTCGGTCGCGAACCTCGCGACCAATTCGCCGTGCGAAGGCACACAGGTGACGGCGGTCACCTCGGCGCTGAATTCCTGCGCCCAGAAAATCGCTCCGCCGCCGAGGCCGCAGCCGACGTCGAGAATTTCGCCGCTGAGACGCGTGGAGGCGTCCCAGGCCTCGACGGCTTGTCGGAGCATGAGTTCCTGCCCTTCGACAAGCGCACGCTTAAGCTGGGGGACTGATGTATGGCTCCCCAGAGGGCTGTCCACGAGGCCCGTGTGATAATGGACGCGTGGGCCGGGACCATAGCGATCTAAAATGGAAATCGTCTTGCGATCGAAATATGTGATGACGTCCTGTAAGCTCGGCGCTGAAGTCAAGATGTCATCCTAACTTGGCCGACAGAGAGGGCGCCTTCGCGCTAAGCCGGCCTGAACAGAAAACTTCACAAAATCACATCCATGCTTAAAGGTCCCTGGCGTGCAGTTCTTTGAGCAGGTCGCCATTGAATACAAACGTATATTGAATGATCTCGCCGCCGGTTCCGTCAATGTCCTTCCACTGCGCTCTGCCTTTGACTTTGCCTGAAGCGTCATAATTTGCCGTCAAGGGAATGAAGGTCGGGCCTTGCCGCTTTCCATCTTTGACAATGACCAGATTGTACAGTCCGTCGATCACCGGTTGTAGCGGCCGGTCGGGATAGGAGAGCGGATCCCCCGCCAACTTTTGGTGATCGAATGTAATATCGTAAATGACCACGTTTGGATCGAGAAGACGCCACAAGGGACTGTTGTCCGCCGGCGTCGTGGCCATCAGGTTGAAAGCCTTGACGGCTTCGTTGAAGTTCCGCTTCTGCACGGGCGTGACGGCCTCGGCTTGTTCGGCCAGCATGCCCGAGAGGCTTGCGCCCGCCATGGTCACGAGAACGCCTCGGCGGGTTGTCCCCTTCCGATTTATCTCGGCTTGTCGATGCCTAATATTCTCAGTCATAGCGCCCACCTTCTTCGATCGAGACCGGGCAGCATATGTCGTTCACGATTAAAATAGCAAAATTTCCAACTTAATGTTGTAGGACTACTTAATTGAAGTCAAGCGCCCAGTAGCGCAATTCAAGCGTAATTCCATGAATTGTCGCCGCCCGGAGCTTTGGTAATTAAGTTTGTCGGGCAAATCTGATCATCCAGCATGATCCGCCATGCGACTTTGAGAGCCAATCACGACAGACGCTGGACTGATCGCCCGCCTCACGCCGCCACCTGGATTTCCGGCTCGCCGCCGATCAGCTTGGCGAATTGCTTGAGCCGGTTTTGCAGTCGCTCGCTGTTGAGATCGGCGAGATCGGGCGGCAGCGCCAGCACGACCTTGCCCCTCTGACAGATCAGCGGCGTGCGCGGCAAGATGCCGGGCATCGCCGCGGACACGATATAGGCGACCCGCATCGCCGCCCCGAGAATGCGGGCGCGATCGAGCAATCGCGGCGAGACCAGCGAGCGCAGGTCGGAGCCGATCTCGTCCTCGTTGGCGATGTGACGGTACGAGGCGGCGAGCGCGAGATAGGCCCGGCCGGGATGGTCGATGCCGATGAACGAAGCGTTGGCGATCAGGTTCAACGACTGTTCGCCGCGATAATCGGGATGGGCGCGCCAGCCGACGTCGGAAAGAAGGCAGGCCGCGTGGCGCAGGCGCGCCTCCTCGGCGGTTTCTTCGAGATGGCTCGACCGCAGCATCTGCGTCGTCCATTCGAACAGCTCCTCGCCATGCGCGGGGGCGCGCGAGCGCAAGCTGTTGAACTCGCGCGCCGCCGAAATCAGCGGATCTTCGGCGCGCTCCTGCTCGGTCAGGCTCTCGTAAAGCAGGCCTTCGCGCACGCCGAGCGCGGAGATGACGATCTCCTTCGGACCCGAACGGCGGATGATCTCTTCGAGCACGGCCGCGCCATAGGCGAGCAGCGGACGGCGCGCGCTGGAGACGGCCTCGATCGAGGACAGCGCGTCGGCCTCGACCCGTTCGACGAGCCGCGCGAACTCCAGGGCGTCGCGCGACGGAATGACGTAATTGTGCATCACATGGAGCTGATAATTGCGCTGCCACATATGCAGGCGGGCCAAGGCGCGCCAGGTGCCGCCGACCGCGTAGAAGGTGCGGCCGGTCAAAATGTCGAGCGGCTTGGCCTTGGCCAAGACCTCGCGGACGATTTTCGCCGCCTTTTTCGGCGAGCGTTCGGAGGCGTCCATCAGCGACAATCCGCCGAGCGGCAAGGTCACGCCGCGGCCGACATTGCCGTGGCGCACATTGATCAGCTCGAGCGAGCCGCCGCCGAGATCGCCGACAATGCCGTCGGCCTCGTGAATGGACGAGATCACGCCGAGCGCGGAAAGCTGCGCTTCGCGCTGGCCGGAGAGGATGTCGACCGGGCGGCCGAGCGCCTCTTGGGCGCGCTCGATGAATTGCGTCCCATTGGCGGCGTCGCGCACCGCCGCCGTGGCCAAGGCGCGGACGTCGGAAATCCGCATCGAATGCAGCAGGACCCGGAACCGCCTCAGCGCCGCAAGCGCCTTGGCGACGCCGTCCTCCGGCAAGGCGCCGGTCGTCGAAACGCCGCGGCCGAGGCCGCACAGGACTTTTTCGTTGAATGTCGGGGTTGGCGAGCGCACCTGCGCTTCATAGGAGACCAAGCGCACGGAGTTCGAGCCGATATCGATGATCGCCACCGGCTCGCCCGGCAGCCGGCCTCTCGCTTCGAGAATTGATCCGGCGATTTTCTCCAGCATTCCGCTTCTCAGCGTTTCGGCGACCGTTTCATCAAAGGCTTCGGACTGGATTCCTTGAGCCATTTGCCGCGCCCGGAAAGGCTCGGATTGGTCAGGAAATATTTATGCGCGTTGAACGGCTCCTCCCCGGGCGCAGGTTCGATTCGCTCGCTCGAGCCGTCGGCCAATACCCGATAGCTTTGCTGATTGTCCATCAGATTGGCGACCATGATCTGGTTCAGAATCTGCTCATGCACAGTCGCGTTCTTGACCGGCGCCAAAGCCTCGACGCGGCGGTCGAGATTGCGCGGCATCAGATCGGCCGAGGAGATATAGACATGCGCGTTCGGATGGGGCAGGCCATAGCCGCCGCCGAAAGCGTAGATGCGGGCGTGTTCGAGGAAGCGGCCGACGATCGACTTGACCCTGATATTCTCGGAAAGGCCGGGCACGCCCGGCCTCAAGCAGCATATGCCGCGCACGATCAGGTCGATCTCGACCCCGGCCCGGCTCGCCTCGTAGAAAGCGTCGATGATTTCGGGATGGACGAGCGCGTTGCATTTCGCCCAGATCGCCGCCGGCTTGCCGGCCTTGGCGAAGGCGATCTCCTCCTTGACGTGCTCGAGCAGGCGCTTCTTCAGGAACATCGGCGAGATCGCCATCTGCTCCAGCCCGTCGGGCTCGGCATAGCCGGTGATGAAGTTGAAAATGCGCGACACGTCGCGGCCGATCGCCGGATCGGCGGTGAAGAACGACAGGTCCGTATAGATGCGGGCGGTCACCGGATGATAATTGCCGGTGCCGACATGGCAGTACGAGACGAGCGAGCCGCCCTCGCGCCGCACCACCATCGACAGCTTGGCGTGCGTCTTCAATTCGATGAAGCCGAACACGACCTGCGCGCCGGCGCGTTCGAGATCGCGCGCCCAGCGGATATTCGCCTCTTCGTCGAAGCGCGCCTTGAGTTCGACCAACGCGGTGACCGACTTGCCCGCCTCCGCCGCTTCGATCAGCGCGCGGACGATCGGACTGTCGGACGACGTGCGATAGAGCGTCTGCTTGATCGCGACAACGGAAGGATCGCGCGCCGCCTGGGACAGGAACTGCACGACCACGTCGAAAGATTCGTACGGATGGTGGACGACGAGGTCTTTCTGGCGGATCGCGGCGAAGCAATCGCCGCCGCTGTCGCGCACCCGCTCGGGAAAGCGCGGATTGTACGGCTTGAACTTGAGCTCCGGCCGGTCCAGCGCGACGAGCTGCGACAATTCGTTGAGCGCCAGCATGCCGTCGATCAGGGAAACGCCATCGGCGACGATGTCGAGATCGGCCGCGACCAGCGTCCTCAGCGCTTCCGGCATCGCCGTCTCCATTTCGAGGCGGATCACCGAACCGCGGCGGCGGCGCTTCAAGGCGCTTTCGTACTGGCGCACGAGATCTTCGGCTTCCTCCTCGACCTCGATGTCGCTGTCGCGGATGATGCGGAAGCAGCCTTGGCCGACGACTTCGTAGCCCGGGAACAATTGATGCGTGAACGCGACGATGATCTGCTCGAGCATCACGAAGCGCTGCACGCCGCCGGCGAGGTCGGGCAGCTTGACGAAGCGGTCGATCTTGCCCGGCACGCGCACCAGCGCGCTCATCGCGCGCTGGTCGCCGCGGCGAACGAGCTGCATCGCCAGCGTGAAGCCGAGATTGGGAATGAACGGGAAAGGATGGGCCGGGTCGATCGCCAGCGGCGTCAGAACCGGAAAGACATGGAGGAGGAAATAATCCTCCAGCCAGCGCTTTTCGAGATCGGCGAGCTCGCCGACATCGACGATGACGACGCCCTCCTTGGACAAATCGGCGCGCAATTCGCGCCAGCGCTTCTGCTGGGCGCGGACGAGATCGGCGACGCGCTCGCCGATCCGGACGAGCTGATCGGAAGGCGTCAGCCCGTCGTCCGACGGCGCGATCAGACCCGACGCGACCTGGTCGACCAGGCCGGCCACCCGCACCATGAAGAATTCGTCGAGATTGCTCGCCGAAATCGACAGGAAGCGCAATTGCTCGAGCAGCGGATGGCTGCGATTGCCCGCCTCCTCGAGCACGCGGCGGTTGAATTCGAGCCAGGAGAGTTCGCGATTGATGAAGCGCGTCGGGCTTTGCGGACTATCGACTTGGCTGGCGTCGGCCAAGGCGGGCGGCGCTTCGGGATCGCCCCCCGGGCGTTTGACAACGACGAGCGGCGTCTCGGTCTGCAGGCTCGCCTGAGCCTGGGGAGATTCGACCTGCGTTGCCGCCGCCGCGGCGGCGGAAGGACGACGCGCCAAGCAATGCCTCCTCGACCAAAATGAAATGGGCCCGGCGCCCGAAAAAACAGCCCTGAGCCGCTGTTATCGGCATTGTGCGACAAATCCGCGACGCCGCGCTAGCCCGCGCCGCCGCTAGGGGCGATGATCGTCTTGCGAGCAAGGCGACTATTTACGGTTTTGCTACGCATAATTCACCTTAGGACGCACATGACGAATCCGGCTCTGCAGAAAGGCCGCGACGGGTCGCCGCGGCGAGGCGCAACTTGGCGTCCGGCCCCTCTACGGCGCCGCTTGATGCGGGCGACTGTCCGCGGCGCGCCGCCGAGCGCGATACGGAGACGGCGTCGGCCCCGTGTCGCAATTCGATGACACGCGAGCGAGCACGGTGCGCGCCACAGGGTTCAAGGCGCCGAACGATTCGCGGCCGGCATTGGTCGTCGAGCGTCGCTTCACGGCGCTGTGAACATTGCCGGTCGCGGCGGAGCGCGGGCGATATAGCAGAGCGTAAAATTTCCTGACTATAATCCCCCCGCGCCGAGCGCCCGGCTCGGTGTTCGAGGGGGCCAATGACCAAGACATCTCTGCTTGCGGCGACGACGCTCGCCTTGCTTTCGCTCGCGCTCTCGCCTGGTCAGGCGGCCAGCCTGAACCGCGCCTGGGTGTCCGGCCATGGTACGGACGCCGCCGGCTGCGGCGCGCCGGCCTCGCCCTGCCGCACCTTCCAGTACGTGCATGACAACATCATTGCCGCCGGCGGCGAGATCGACGTGCTCGATCCCGCAGGGTACGGCGCCGTGACGATCAGCAAGGCGCTGAGCATCGTCAATGACGGCGTCGGGACGGCCGGCGTGCAGGCGCCGGTCCCCCAGGGGAACGCGATCACGATCAATGCAGGTCCGAACGATGTCGTAACTTTGCGCGGCCTCGACATCGAGGGCTCGGGGAACGGAACAACCAGCAGCAATGGGATCGTCTTCAATTCCGGCGGCGGCTTGACGGTCGTCGACTGCGTCATCCGGAATTTCACTGGCGACACCGTCGTGTTCGGCAGCGGCGTGCTTATCCGGCCGACGTCGGGAACGATGACTTTTCTTCTGTCGAACGTTACCGCCTCGAACAACCAATTCGCCGGCATAGCCGTTTACACGCCCAGCAGCTCTCAGACGCCGACCGTCACGGGCGTGATCGATCGCGTCACGGCGGTCGATAACCTGAAAGGCGTCTACGTCAATTTCAACGGTCCGGCGACGATCGCCGTCTCCAACAGCGTGGCCAACGACAACAACCTCAACCCGTTCGGCGACGCCCAAAGCGCTCAGGACGGGATTGTCGTACGGGGAAGCGCGAAAGTGTCGATCGACAAGACGAGCGCGAGCGGCAACTATAACGGACTTGTCGTGGTGACCCCGGCGACCGTTTGGCTCGGCCGCTCCGTCATCGCCTCAAATGCGGGCGACGGGATCATCAACAGCGGCGGCGCGGTCTACACTTATGGCGACAACCGCATCAACGGGAACGGGACGGATGTCTCCGGCGCCTTGAACACGGCCGACAAGCCGCAGTGACGGCGGCCCCGCGCGCTCGAGAGCGAACCTATATTCCAGCCTGCCGGAATGTCCTATAATCCCGCTTCACGGCGAGCGCGCGCTCGCCGTTGGAGGGGATTGCCGATGATCAAGGCGCCTTTGCTTGCGGCGACTTCGCTCGCCTCGCTTCTGCTCGCCCTTACGCCCGCCCACGCGCTGCTGAACCGAGCCTGGGTCTCCGGCCATGGGACGGACGCCGCCGGCTGCGGCGCGCCGGCCAGCCCGTGCCGCACGCTGCAATATGTCGTCTCCAACGTCATCGCCGCGGGCGGCGAGATCGACGTGCTCGACCCGGCCGGCTATGGCGCGGTGACGATCACCAAGGCGCTCAGCATCGTCAATGACGGCGTCGGCACGGCCGGCGTACAGGCTACGTCGGGGAACGCGATCACCATCAATGCCGGCGCGAGCGACAACGTCACCTTGCGCGGCCTCAATATCGACGGGCTCGGAACCGGCGCGAACGGGATCGAGTTCGACGCCGGCGGCAGCCTGACTGTCGTCGATTGCGTCATCCGACATTTCTTCAACAATAGCGCCCTCGGCAGCAGCGGCAACGGTCTCATGATCCGGACGACATCCGGTCCGATGACCTTCAACATTTCAAACGTGATCGCCTCGGACAACGGCTTTGCGGGCGTTTCTTTTCAGCCGCAGAGCGCGGCCGCGAACGCAACGGGCGCAATCGATCATCTCAAGGCATTTAACAACGGGTACGGCGTGTTGCTCCAAGCCATCGGCGCCGGCTCGGCCAGCATAGCCTTGTCCAACAGCATCATGAGCAATAACGCCTCCGGAGTTGCTATCGGAGCCAGTTCGGCCGCCTATATCGTTTCAATCGACAATTCGAGCATGACTGGCAATACCGGAATCGGCCTTGAGGTTGGCGACGGGGATCCGACTGTTCTGCTCGGCCGATCGGTTATCGTATCAAACGCCCAATATGGGGTCCTTAACAACACCTCTCCCAGTTCGCTCTATACCTACGGCGATAACCGCATCAACGGCAACGGGACCGACGTTTCAAGCCCCCTCAACACCGTCGACAAACCGCAATGACGGTCCGAAGGGCTCTGCGATCAAGACATCTTGCTCGCCGGGACGGGCGGCGACGATGTTGTCGTCCACGTATTGAAGGCGGCGCAGATTGGTGACCGCGTTGCAGCCGGCGACGTCCGCGCCATGACCGGCGACCCGGCGCGGGCGGCTATACCTATGGCGGCAACCGCATCAACGGGAACGGATGTTTCCAGGAGCCTGGCCGCCGCACACGGCCGACAAGCCGCAATGACCAAGGACTTTCGATTCCAAGGCGTTTTTTCTGTTTGCCGGGACGCCGCCCGCCGCGCGGCTCGACCGTCAAGGTTTTCTCCGCGAAAAAAGGGCCTCCGGCCGAAGCCAAGCCGACCGGCTCGGCGACAATTTCCGTACGTTGCGACGTCATCGCCCGGAACACGGATGGACCTTGCTCGCGCAAGCCGGCGAGCTGCCTGCAGCGTCGCGCTTTCGGCTTCGCTCCGAAGGACTTTTCGAAAAGATCGCTGATTTCGCGCGAGCTGGAATGATGTATGCGCCTTCGCGGCGAGCGTAAAGCGCTCGCCCGAGGGGTCTCCAGATGATGAAGAGAATTTTAGTCGCCGCGACGGCGTTCGCGTCGTCTTGGCTCGTCTTGTCGGCCGCTCAGGCGGGTGGCGCCAACCGAGCTTGGGTCTCCGGCCACGGGGCGGACGCCGCCGGCTGCGGCGCGCCGACCAACCCTTGCCGCTCGTTCCAGTACGTGCATGACAACATCGTCGCCGCCGGCGGCGAGATCGACATTCTCGATCCTGCCGGCTACGGCGCGGTGACGATCAGC
This sequence comes from Alphaproteobacteria bacterium, assembly GCA_021325385.1. Taxonomy (GTDB): domain Bacteria; phylum Pseudomonadota; class Alphaproteobacteria; order Rhizobiales; family Beijerinckiaceae; genus Roseiarcus. The sequence goes on along the minus strand of JAJPHH010000152.1, from coordinate 17,441 downwards.
AAGGCGCTCAGCATCGTCAATGACGGCGTCGGCACGGCCGGCGTGCAGGCCACGTCGGGCGACGCCATCACCATCAACGCCGGCGCCAACGACGTCGTGACGCTGCGCGGACTGAACATTGACGGACTCGGAACCGGCGCGAACGGGATTGTCTTCAATTCCGGCGGCGGCCTCACCGTGACCGACTGCGCCATCCGGCATTTCGCCGGCTCCGGCGCGAGCGGCAACGGCGTCTTGATCCAGCCGACGTCGGGCTCGACAACCCTGCTCATTTCCAACGTGACCGTCTCCGACAACGGTCATTCCGGCGTCTATCTTCTGTCGCCCAGCGGCGCGCCAAACGTCACGGCCGCGATCGACGGCCTAACTGCGCTCAACAACAGCGCCGTTGACGTCTTCGTCGACTCGTCGAACGCCACCGGCGGCGCGGTCTCCGTCGCGATGTCCGACAGCATCGCGACCTCCGCTCAGAATGGCGTCTTGCTGAAAAGCGCCGCCGCCCCGCTCAGCGCTTCTATCGATCGTTCGACCTTCAGCAACAACCTTATTGGCGTCTATGCCGGCGGCACGGCGACCGTTCTGCTCGGGCGCTCCGTAATTACATCCAATTCGCAGGACGGCGTCGTCAACAACACCTACCCCAATACGCTCTACACCTATGGCGACAACCGCATCAACGGCAACGGGACGGACATTCCGAACGCCTTGAACACAACCTACGCGCAGCGATGAGGAGGCTTCGATGACCAAGACGTCTTTGCTTGCGGCGACGACGCTCGCCTCGTCGCTCCTCGCCCTCACGCCCGCTCACGCGCTGCAGAGCCGCGCCTGGGTCTCCGGCCATGGCGTCGACCAGGCGGGCTGCGGCGCGCCGACCTCGCCCTGCCGCAGTTTTCAGTACGTGCACGACAACGTCATCGCCGCCGGCGGCGAGATCGACGTGCTCGATCCGGCCGGCTACGGGGCGGTGACGATCACCAAGGCGCTGAGCATCGTTAATGACGGCGTCGGCGCGGCCGGGGTGCAGGCGGCGTCCGGCAACGCGATCACCATCAACGCCGGGCCCAACGACGTCGTGACCCTGCGCGGCGTCACCATCGACGGGCTTGGGACGGGATCGTACGGGATATTGTTCAATTCTGGCGCCGGCCTGACGGTCGTCGATTGCGTCGCCCGGCATTTCACCGTCGCCGGCGTCAGCATCCAGCCGACTTCCGGCTCGGTAAACGGCTTCATTTCGAAAGTTATCGCCTCGGACAACGGGAATTACGGCGTCGAGTTCTTCACGCCGAGCGGCGCGCCGAGCGTCACGGGAGTGATCGATCGCGTCACAGCGGCCAACGACACGTCCGCTGGACTCTTCATCCATACCGCTTACGCCAGCGGCGGCGCGATGACCCTCGCTTTGTCCAACGACATTGCGGTCAATGACGGCTATGGGATTTATGTTCTAAATGCCGCCGCCCGGCTTACCGCTTCGATCGATCGCTCGACGATGAGCGGCAATCAATTAGGCATCTATGCCGGGGGGACGGCAACCCTTCTGCTCGGACGCTCCGTTATCACATCCAACACGTACGGGGTTTCTGACAATACGTCGTCAAGCACGATCTACACCTATGGCGACAATCGCATCAACGGGAACGGGACGGATGTCGCCGGCGCCTTGAATACGACCTACAAGCCGCAATGACAGGGGCGACTCCGATGATTGCGCGTTAGCCGTACCGATCGACAATTCGACGGTGACCGACAACCCGCCTTTATTGGCCTTGGCGCGCAGGTCCCGCCCTTGTTCTGCTTTAGTCGATCTGTCGTCGCGTGGATCTGAGTCTCGACCTCCACCACTCACGCCCCTCTTCACCTATGGCGACAACTATCTGCGGAACGGAACCGACGTCTCGGGCGCGTCACGGCTGACAAGCCGCAGTGACGCGCCCGCCGGCAACGACGAGACGCGCAATATTCCGGTCTGGCGGAATGTTCTATGATCCCCGTTACGGCGAACGCTTCCGCTCGCCTTCGGAGGGGACTTTCCGATGATCAAGACGCCCTTGCTCGCCGCGACGACGCTCGCCTCGCTTCTTCTCGCGCTTTCGCCGGCCCACGCGCTCCTCAACCGCGCCTGGGTCTCCGGCCACGGAACGGACGCCGCCGGCTGCGGCGCGCCGACCTCGCCCTGCCGCACCTTCCAGTATGTGCACGATGACATCATCGCCGCCGGCGGCGAGATCGACGTGCTCGATCCGGCCGGCTATGGCGCGGTGACGATCACCAAGGCGGTGAGCATCGTCAATGACGGCGTCGGCACGGCGGGCGTGCAGGCGGCGTCCGGGAACGCGATCACGATCAACGCGGGGGCCAGCGACCTCGTCACGTTGCGCGGCCTCAACATCGACGGACTGGGGACCGGCGCGAACGGGATCGTGTTCAATTCCGGCGGCGGACTGACCGTAGTCAATTGCGTGATCCGGCATTTCGTCGGCTCGGGGGCGGGGGGGAACGGCGTCCTGATTCAACCGACCTCAGGCTCGGCGAATTTTCTCATTTCGAATGTCATCGCCTCGGACAACGGTTTTGTCGGCATCTATTTTGTGCCGCCGAGCGGGTCGCCGAGCGCCACGGCCGTCATCAAGGACGTCACGGCGGTCAACAACCAGTATGGGATTGCCTTGGGACTCGGGAACGGTTCTCTGAAGGTCTCGCTGTCCGACAGCGCCGCGAGCAACAACGCCGTTAGCGGCGTGGTCTTCCAATTGATCGGCGGCGGCTCGATGGTCGCCTCGGTCGACAATTCACACATGGACAACAACGCCTATGGCCTTGTCGCGTCTGGCGCGCTGACCGTTCGGCTCGGTCGCTCGGTGATCACGTCGAATTCCGTCTACGGGGTCAATAACGCCACCCCGTCAAATACTCTCTATACCTACGAAGACAACCGCATCAACGACAACGGAACGGACGTCTCCGTCGCCCTCACCCCCGTCTCGCCGCGGTGACATGGCCCGAGGCGGCGGCGCAAATGCCGCCCGCGAAAAGAGTGCTATGATCCCCTCACGGCGAGCGCCCCGCTCGCCGTTCAGAGGGGCTTCCAGTGATCAAGATGAATTTGTTCACGGCGACTGCGCTCGCCTCGCTTCTGCTCGCGCTTTCGCCGGCCGAGGCGGCCGGAGGCGCAGCTCGCGCCTGGGTGTCCGGCCATGGAACGGACGCCGCCGGCTGCGGCGCGCCGACCAATCCGTGCCGGACCTTCCAGTACGTGCACGACAACATTATCGCCGCCGGCGGCGAGATCGACGTGCTCGATCCGGCCGGCTATGGCGCGGTGACGATCACCAAGGCGGTCAGCATCGTTAATGACGGCGTCGGCGTAGCCGGGGTGCAGGCCGCCTCGAGCGGCGGCTACGGCGTCGTCATCAATGGCGGACCGAACGATGTGATCAGCTTGCGTGGATTGACGATCGAGGGGGCGGGCCTTGGTGCGGAAGGCGTCAAGTTTGTCGGCGGCGCCTCGTTGACGATCGAGAATTGCGTCGTTCGGCATTTCACCGAGGCCGGCATCGATTTTGCTCCGGCCGGCTCGAATTTGAGCAGACTTGTCGTCTCTAAATCGACAAGCTCCGACAATGCAGACGGAATCGCCATCGATCCGCAGGGCTCTGGCGCGGCCGAGGCGACGGTGTTGGACAGCGTCGCCGCCAACAATAGCAACGTAGGCTTCTTCAGCGCGACGACCGGGGCTTCGGCCACGATGACAGTGATCCGTTCCGCCGCCGTCAACAGCAGTGGCGGGACTGGCCTCTCCGCGTTTGGTTCGGGCGCAACGCTTCGCGTTGGCCAATCAACAGTGACCGGCAATGTGGCTGGCTGGACGACGACTTCTGGCGGCGTTTTGGCAAGCTATGGCGACAACTACATCGATGGCAATGGCGGCAATGAGGCTGCGCCGCCCAGCGTCGCCCGCAAGTAGGCCGATTGTCAGCGCGGCGACGACGATTCAAGCCGCTTAACGGCCCGGGCGGGGAGCTTCTCGATTTAAGCGCGATGCGCGTCGGTCGAGTCGCTAAGGACGTCACTATGACCAGAGCGGCGGCGACGCTCGCCTCGATGCTGCTCGCCCTTACGCCCGCTGTGGCGTGCGGCGCGGAAAATGGCCCGGGACCGCTGATTGATGTATGATCCTGTCACGGCGAGCGCCCCGCTCGCCGTTCAGGGGGCTTCCAGTGATCAAGACGAACTTGTTTACAGCGACTGCGCTCGCCTCGCTTCTGCTCGCGCTTTCTCCGGCCGAGGCGGCCGGAGGCGCCGCACGCGCCTGGGTCTCCGGCCACGGGACGGACGCGGCCGGCTGCGGCTCGCCGACCTCGCCCTGTCGCACCTTCCAGTACGTGCACGACAACATCATCGCCGCCGGCGGCGAGATCGACGTGCTCGATCCCGCCGGCTATGGCGCGGTGACGATCACCAAGGCGGTCAGCATCGTCAATGACGGCGTCGGCGTGGCCGGGGTGCAGCAAACAGCGTCCGGTCAGAACGCGATCACGATCAATCTCGCGACTGTATCGAACGTCACCTTGCGCGGTCTGACCATCGAAGGCGGCGGGACAGGCGCTGACGGAATCAGTGTAATTTCAAACCTGCCTAATCAAGGCGGCGTGGCGGTGATCAATATTCTCAACTGCCTGATCAAAGATTTCGCCGGCGCCGGCGTCAGCATTGCGCCGACGCTTGCTGGCGTTGGCGCCGTGCCAACCCAAAACGTCGTGATCGCCGACAGCTCCATCCTTGACAATGCGAGCTCTGGCGTCGCCATCGCCGCTCTGGAGCTTAACGTCAATCCGGAGATTTACCGCACGCGAGTCACCGGCAATGCGAATGGCGTCAATTTCAGCGGCGGATGCTGCCTAGCGCCGCTGATCGTCGGCGCCGTGATCAGTCAGAACCAGGGCGTCGGCATCAGCAACAGCAGCGGCTACCTGACCTTGAAAGCTTCAACCGTGATGAGGAACGGGTCAACCGACATTGTCAACGGGTTGGAGATTTGGCTGTTCGACCATAACACGATCGGCGGCGTCCAGAATAACACGAGTTTCGGCTACACCGACGGCAGCAACAATATCTTCACCGTCGGTGGAAACGCGTTGACGCAGCTCAATCCTCAGTGACGCGGCGGCGGCGCGTATCAGCCGCCTAAGGGCTGAGCCCGTCCAGATACGTCGAGAAACATGGAATGCGAAGAATTCGAGAGCGCCGCCAGAAGCTTGCGGCCTGTTAAGGTACGTAAGACGAACAAAAGTCTTGACCCGCGGCGAATTCGCGACGATTCTCTTTGGCTCCGACCACGTCGTGGCGGCGGGGAAGTTCGCGGCTTACGCAACGGAAAGGACAAAAACGTTTTCCAAATTTTTCGCCTTGCAAGCCATTGAAATCGCTCGAAACGCGGAAATATGGATTTGGAAAAATTTGGCGGAGCGTTTTTCGCGTCGCTGAAAACAAAGGGATTTTCGAACGCGAAATTTGGCGTTCCAAACAATTCCCAAATTTTCGCGCAACCCCTTTTCCGGAGCGAGATGGGCAGGGGCGAGGGTACGTACTTTTGGCGATAGGCGCATGGCGCCCGCCGGCATTTCTTTTTCTGAAACGCCGTGTCCTTTGTGCTTCCTTCGTGACCTTAGTGTTCGACATCTTTCAACACTAAGGTCACGAAGGAAGCACAAAGATCACAAGGACGCATGATCAGCGCTATTCGCAGAGGTCTTCTTCGGGAGAGGGAGCAGATCAGGCGTCCTTCAGCAGCGCCGCGGCCATCGGCCGGGTGACAGCGCGGCCGCGCGCCAAGGCCTCGCGGTCGAGCGCCTCGACGATCGCCCGCGCCGCGGCGAGCGAGCGCTCGATCCTGACCGCGATATAGTCGACCACCTGAGGCTCGACCCGCAATTGCCGGTCGTCGAACAGTTTCACCAGCACGGCGCGCGCCAGCGCCTCGTCCGGCTCGCCGAGCGCGACAAGCGGCGCGAGGCGCAGCCGCGACAGGAGGTCGGCTTTTTCGAGGCCCCAAAGGTCAGGCGCGGAGGTCGCGGTCAGCAGCAGGAACGCGCCGCTCTCGCGCGCCAGATTGACGAGATGGAAAAGGGCCGCCTCGGCCGCGCCGATCCGGTCGGCGTCGTCGATCAGCAGGGCCTTGCCCGCCGCGATTTTGGGCAAGTCGGCGGCGCCGAGCGCCTCGCCTTTGAGCCGCTCGGCGCCGGCGCGCTCGGCCCAGATCGCGCCGAGATGGGTCTTGCCGGCGCCGGGCGGACCGACCAGAAGCAGCATCCGGCCCGGCCAACCCGGCCAGGCGTCGATCGCGGCGAGCGCGTCGCGGTTCGACGGCGCGGCGAGGAAGTCCTCGCGCGAATGGCGCGGCTGGTGCGGCAGATCGAAGACCAATTGGCGGCCGGTCATCGCGCGTCGCCGCCTCCGCGCCTCGCCGCCCGGCGCTGCGTCAACCGCCCTGCCCGCCCCCATCCCTTAGCTGCAGCAGATCCCATTTGTTGCCCCAGCGGTCGGCGAAGACCGCGACCCATCCGTAAGCTTCGTCGCGAGGCGCCTCGAGAAAGCGCACGCCCTTGGCGACGAACGCCTCATGATCGCGCCAGAAATCGTCAGTATGAAGGAAGAGGAAGACCCGGCCGCCGGTCTGGTTGCCGACCCGCGCCGCCTGGGCGTCGCCGGCCGCCTTGGCGAGAAGCAGCCGGACGCCGCCGCCGGCCGGCGCGACCTGGACCCAGCGCTTGCTGTCGCCGAGCGGCCTATCCTCGATCAACCGAAAGCCGAGCGTCTCGGTGAAATAGGCGATCGCTTCGTCGTAATCGGGCACGACGAAGGTCAGCGCGCCGATCGTCTGGCTCATACGGTCGCTCCCTTGCTCATGTGGTCGAGCCATTGGGCGATATAGACCGCGCCCGAGGCGACGGTCGAGACGCCGACCAGCCAGACGGCGAAATCTTGCCCCGGCGGCGGCGCGAGGGCGAAGGCCTTGACGCCGAGAACCAGGGCGGCGACGGCGATCTGCGCCGCGGTGTTGAATTTCGACACCCAGACCGGCCGGATCGCGACCGGATTGCCCAGCAGCCAGGAGATCAGGACCGCGATCAGGATCATCAGGTCGCGCGAGACGACGATGATCGCGATCGCCGGCGGCAAGTCGCCGACGACTGCAAGCGTCACATAGACGGAGACGAGCAGCGCCTTGTCGGCGAGCGGATCGAGATAGGCGCCGAGCTCGGTGCGCAGGTCGAAGCGCTTGGCGATGAAGCCGTCGACCGCGTCCGACGCGCCCGCGACCAGAAAGACGGCGAAAGCCTCCGGAAAGCGCTGCGAGACGATCATCAAAACCGCCAGCGGAGCGAGCAGGAGGCGCGCCAGCGTGATCAGATTGGGCAGGCTGGCGAAAAGCTTGCGATGCGCCATTTGCGCGAAACGTTCCCTTCCCTGAACCTCCGGCCGCCGCGGCTCGCCGGCAGCATAGCCCGGCGGCGCGGGCTTGGCGCGGAGCGCGCGCCACGCTTCAAGGCTTGCCTCCTTCGCGGAACCGTCGCACATTTCATGTGAAAGCGAGATTTTCCGAGGGGTTGGCGTCGAGCTTCGCGTCGGCTCGCATCGTCTGGGGAGCATTAAGAAACGTCGCATGACCGACCAGGCGCCGGATCCGGCAATGCATTACGGCAATCTGATCGGCACCTATACCGAATCGATTCGCCTATGCGACTTCAAGGCGAATCTGACCGTGCTGTTCGTCGCGATCATGATGGGGCCGGTCGTCGCCTCGAAGGACAAGTTCCCGAATTTCCTGCCATTGCCGCTGGCGTTGGCGCCCTTTCTCATCGCCTTTTTCTGTCTGCTCCTATGCGTCTTCCCGCGCTTCCCGCGGCGCGACACGCGCAATTTCATCGTCGTCCGCAATCCGAAGCGGAGCGACTTTCTCTATTCCGAAGACAAGAGCGAAGACGTCGACCAGCTGAAACTCAGATGCGCCATTCTCTCCGGAATTTTATTCTGGAAGACGCTCTTTCTGAAGGTCAGTCTTTACATCTGCCTGGCGACGCTGGCTTTCACCTTCGTCCTGCTCGGCTTTTCCTTGCTTTGAGGGGGAGGCGATCGACATGGCGAGCGACCCGGCCACCTATTACCGAAATCAAATCGCTGCCTATAACGACACGATTCGGATCAGCGATTTCAAGGCGAACGTCGCCATCATCTATGGCGCGTTCACGATGGGCCCGCTGATGGGCTTCGCCAATCAGTTCCCGCCTTTCCTGCCGCTGAACGCGGTGCTGATGGCCTTCGTCCTGGTCTTCTTCTGCCTGCTCGTCTGTCTGTTTCCGCGCTACCCGCGCGCCGGCCGCGCCACCTTCATCATCAAGCCGAACGCCAAGCCGGACGAGTTCATCGTTCCCAGCCAAGAGATCGTGCTGCAAAGCCAACAGACGCTCTGCGTGATCCTCTGCAACATCCTTTATTGGAAGACGATCATGTTGCGGATCAGCTTCTCCATATACATCCTCGGCACGCTCCTCGCGGCGGCGCTGCTGGCTCACTCGAAAATCTGAAAAGACCGTCCGGCGGAAGGGTTTCCTAAAGATTTTACGTCAAGCTGGCGCCGATGCGATCGCTGAAAGCGACGGCTTTGTGGCGAATCTCACATCCTACGGATTTGACATCGATCAAGGATAATCGGTCTCGATCTGTGTGAAAAACCCGCCGCTGGGGGTGGATCGCTTTTGCCTTCGCCGAACGTTACCGTCCCGCTCGGGAGCTTTTGCGCGCTGCTGCTGGCGATGACGGTGAAGCATTTTGTCGCGGATTTCCTGCTGCAAAATCATTGGATGGCGCTCGGCAAGGAACAGCGCGACAGCTGGATGGCGCCGCTCTGCGTCCATGTCAGCTGCCATGCGGGCCTGACCCTGCTGATCGCGCTGGTCGTTGCGCCGCGCCTGTGGTGGCTGGCCCTGGTCGATCTCGTCATCCATGCGGGCGTCGATCGCAGCAAGGGGATGATCGGCAAGCGCTGCCGCTGGGAAATGAGCAAGTGGCAATATTGGTGGCTGCTGGGCTTCGATCAGTTCCTGCACCAAGTCACCAATATCGGTCTATCGGCGGCGTTCTTCCTGCTTTGAGCGATGCGCTTAGGGCGCTGGCGGGCTTGCGTCCGGTCCAACGAGCCTTTACGCCGCGCCCATCGGCCCTCACAGCTCCCGAGCCATGCCCGACGCGCCTCGCCCGCCTTTGACCTACGCTGAAGCCGGCGTCGATATCGACGCGGGCGCCGCCATGGTGGAGGCGATCAAGCCGCTGGTCCGGGCGACGCGGCGCCCCGGCGCAGACGCCGAGATCGGCGGCTTCGGCGGCCTCTTCGATCTGAAGGCCGCGGGCTTCGTCGATCCCGTCCTGGTCGCCGCCAATGATGGCGTCGGCACCAAGGTCAAGATCGCCATCGAATGCGGGCTTCACGACACGATCGGAATCGACCTGGTCGCCATGTGCGTCAACGATCTCGTTGTCCAAGGCGCCGAGCCGCTGTTCTTTCTCGATTATTTCGCGACCGGACGGCTTGATCCGGCGGTCGGCGCAGCGGTGGTCAAGGGGATCGCCGCCGGCTGCCTCGAGGCGGGCTGCGCCCTGATCGGCGGCGAAACCGCGGAAATGCCCGGCCTCTATGCCGGGCGAGACTACGATCTCGCCGGCTTCGCCGTGGGCGCGGCCGAGCGGGGGCGTCTGCTGCCGAAACCCGGCCTCAAGCCCGGCGACGTCGCGTTCGGCCTCGCCTCGTCCGGCGTCCATTCCAACGGCTTTTCGCTGGTGCGGCGGATCGTCGAACGCAGCGCCCTGCCCTGGACCGCGCCGGCGCCGTTCGCTCCGAACCTGCCGCTTGGCCAGGCGCTGCTAGAGCCGACCCGGATTTACGTGAAGCCGCTGCTGCGAGCGCTCGCGGCGAGCCCGTCAATTCTGGCGCTCGCCCACATAACCGGCGGCGGCTTCCCCGAAAATCTGCCCCGCGTCCTCCCTGACGGGCTCGGCGTCGCGCTCGATCTGAGCGCCTTCGCCCCGCCGCCGGTTTTCGGCTGGCTCGGGGAGGCTGGCGGGCTGGAATCGGCGGAAATGCTGCGCACGTTCAATTGCGGGATCGGCATGGTCGCCTTCGCCGCCGCCGAGGACGCGGACGCGGCCGCGGACGCTCTGAGCGCGGCCGGGCTGGCGCCGGTCAGAATCGGCGAGATCGTCGCAGTCGGCGACGGAGCGCGCGTCCGTTTCTCCGGAAGGCTCGCTTTTTGACGATGCGCAGGCGCACCGCGATCCTGATTTCCGGCCGCGGCTCCAACATGGCCGCGCTGATTGCAGCGGCGCGCGCCCCGGATTTTCCCGCCGAGATCGCCCTTGTTCTGTCGAACAAGCCGGACGCGCCCGGATTGGCGCAGGCCAAAAGCGCCGGAATCGCCGTCGCCGCGGTCGATCAGAAAATCTATGCCGGCCGCGACGAGTTCGAAGCTTCGATGCAAATCCTGCTCGACATCCATCGCATCGAGTTGATCTGCCTCGCCGGCTTCATGCGCATCCTGAGCGCCTCGTTCGTGAACCGCTGGCGCGGCCGCATCCTCAACATCCACCCGTCCTTGTTGCCGGCCTTTCGCGGTCTCGACACGCATCGCCGCGCTTTGGCGGCCGGCGTCAAGGTCCATGGCTGCACGGTGCATTTTGTCGAGCCGGAGCTCGACGCTGGCCCCATCGTCGCGCAGAGCGCCGTCGCGGTGCGCGAGGACGACACGCCGGAGACGCTCGCCGAGCGGGTGCTCGAAAAGGAGCACCAGCTTTACGCGCAGGCCTTGGCGCTGGTCGCGTCCGGGCGGGTGAGAATAGAAGACGAGCTGACGCGCATCGGATTTGATTGATCCGGCTTCTTCATAGCCGTCATTTCGACACAGCCCGGTGATAAGGAAAAGGATCGGCGAGGCGGGAGGACGCCCGTCGCCGCTCCCGCTCCGAGACGCCCGCGCTGTGTAGCGCGGCTATAAAGAAAGTAGTGCGGGAGGCGTCATGCGGCAGATCGTCTGTCTCTCCCTTTGCGCAAGCCTCGTCATCGCCAGCTGCGGCGCAGCCGCAGCAGCGGACGTTTCGGTTTGGCGCTGGAAAGTCTCGCAAGCGCTCCGCGACCAGCAGGACCGCGCGGCGGAATCGGCGAAAGTGATCCGCGAAGCGAGCGCATTCGAAGTCACGCCCGGCATGCAGCAGCGCAGCGACTCGGCGGCGAGCGCCGATCCGCTCTATTCCGGCGATCTCGCCGCTGCGGTCGAGGCGCAACATTCTGGTCAGTGAGCGCCGCGGCTCGTAGTAAAACGCCCGGCGGAGCAGGACCGACCGCGCCGGGCGGGTCCGTCGCGCGCCTTCGGATCGTGTCGGAAGACCGTGGCGTTTTGTAGCGGTGGTCGCTCGCCTTTCGTACCATCGACCGCCACACGCATCGCGGCTGCGGCCGACAAACCCCATCACAATTCGCGGAACGCTTGGTCCAACCCTCCGCCTGGCATAGTCGACACGCAGTTGAGCAGTCTGCGCCTCAGCTCGACGCCAGGGTCGGATCAGACGCGCGGACAAGCATACCGCCCGGCATTTTGGCCGAGGGCAGACGGCCCCTCAAGGCAACATGCTGTCTTCGGCCTGCGGAGCGACTGCCTCTCTTTACGCGCCTCAAAGTTGAAACCTCTCCCAGGCCGGCCGGCGGGCCAGGAACGACGGAGGGCTATTCAGACCGCCAATTCCTACCGTAAGCTCCCTGCGCCGCGGGCGATCGCCCCGGCTCACGGGGGACCCTTCACATGCGCAAGACCGCTTCGCTTCTCGCGGCGACGCTCGCCGTCTTCTCCTTCTGCTCGCCCGCTCACGCTTTGATCAACCGCGCTTGGGTTTCGGGGCATGGAGCCGACGCCGCCGGCTGCGGCGCGCCCGCCGCTCCGTGCCGAACATTCCAGTACGTGCACGACAACATCGTCGCGCCAGGCGGCGAAATCGACGTGCTCGATCCCGCCGGCTATGGCGCGATCACGATCAGCAAAGCGCTCTCGATCGTCAACGACGGCGTAGGCGCCGCCGGCGTGCAGACCAGTACGGGCGCCGCCATTACGATCAACGCTGGACCCTCCGACGCCGTACATCTGCGCGGGCTCAATATTGACGGGCTCGGCGCCGGCGCCAATGGGATCGTCTTCAACTCCGGAGCCAGCCTCACCATAGTCAACTGCGTGGTGCGGCATTTCGCAGGCTTCGGCTCGACCGGCAACGGGGTCCTGATTCAACCCTCGACAGGACCTGTGAGCTTCGTCATTTCGGATTCGATCTTCGCCGACAATGCCTATACGGGAATCTACGCGACCCCCTCCGGCGGAACGCTCCATGGCACAGTCACGCGGGTCGCGGCCACGACAAACCATCACGGGATGCAGGCGGTCAGCGCTGGCGCTCCCGTGACGGTATTCGCCAATCAAGTCAACGCCAGCGAGAATTCGAACGTGGGATTTGTGACGAGCGGCGCCGCCTCAAACCTGTACCTTACCCGCTCCATGGCGGCGAACAACGCCATTGGCGTATCAATCCTGGGCGGTACGGCTTTCACCTATAGCGACAACGCCATAAACAACAATTCGTCGAACGACGTCTCCGGGGGCTCGCTCAGCGCGGTCAACCTGAAGTAGTCGTCGGGCCCGCGGGCATTCGCCAGATCGGATCGAGATTCGAGCAATCCCGTCTGGGCGCCCGAACCAGACGCTCAGTCGCGGCGACGCTCGACATTCGAGTCGTCGTCCTCTCCCGGAATACATCCATCGATCAAAAAAAAGCCCGGAGCTTTCGCCCCGGGACTGAGTCATCACTGGAAGTCTCCGGACGACCGCTAGATCGTCCGAAGGGTTGGACCAGGAGGCTCGATAGGCCCCGGAGCTTTCGCTCCGGGTTCGAGTCTCGCTGGAAGCTCGTCGCCGCGATCAGAAATCGCGGGTGATGTAGAAGCGGCCGGCTACGCCGTCGCTGTCGACCGGCGACAGGCCAACCCAAGCCGCCGGGCGGGTCTGGTGCGTGTTCTGATAGAGAACCTCGAAGGCGAAATCGAGATGCGGCACCGGATCCCAGTGCGCCACGCCGCCGACGATCCAGCTCGTCGCGTTCGGGATGTAGTTGATCGGGCCCTCGTTGCTCCAGGTCAATTGCGCATAGGAGAACTCGGGATCGAGCGAGAAGGTCGGCCCGAAATGGTGCTCCGCCGTGACCGCGACCGACCACGCCGTTGGCACCGCCCAGGTGCCGTTGCCGTTCGACCAGGTGTCGGCCACGACCATCGGCAGACCATTGCCGTTGACCGCGCCGTTCTCGCCCCACATTCCGTCCGGAATGCCGGAATACCAGATCGCGTTGCGGGTCCAGACCGCATCGACCTGGATGTTGTCGCCCGGTCCGAAGTTCGGCAGGTTGATCTTCAGGCCGCCCAGAACGCCCCAGCCCCACGCATTGATCGTGTTGCCGTTGAGACCTGTCCCGGCGAGGCCGTCATAGGCGCGAACGTTATGCGCCACGCCGGACAATTGCGCCGCGCCCCAAGCCTGGTCGACGCGCAAGGCGGCGACGAAGTCGGGCCAGCGCTGGCCGCCATAGGTCGCGTTGCCGGCGGCGATCATGTCGGTGCCGCCGCCGCTGCAAGCCTGGCCAGCAGCGCCGCAATTCGTGCCGGCGCTCTGCGCAGCGATGGTCAGCGAGAAGCCGCCGCCAAACGTCGCGGTATAGGCCAACAGATCGGGCTGGTTGAAGCCCTGCTGGTCGGGCGAGAAGATGTTCGCCCAGCCTTCGCCGCCGCCGAAGAAGGAGAAGAACGAGTTCGCCTTGCCGGCGGTGATCCCGGCCCATTGCACGTAAGCGCGGTTGATATAAGCGCCGACGCCGGTCGTGTCGAAACCGTTGCCGTTTTCAAACTGGATTTCGGCATAGCCGCGCAGCACGCCGTAAGCCGTGTCTTGACGCGCGTCGAAGTCGATATTGGCGCGGGTCGTCCAGCCGAACGACGGCCGGGTGAAAGTCGAGGCGCCCGGACCGAAGGCAAGCGCGCCCGGCGCGAACGTCCAAGCGTAGGCCTGCCTCAGATTTCCCGCCTCGATCTGGCCGGTGATGTAGCCTGAGATTTTGAAGCAGGTGTCGCTGCCGGGAAGGATCCAGCCGGCCATGCCGCCGACATTGCAAATCTTCACATATTCGGCTGGCGCAGCCTTCCGGGTCGGCAGGTCCGCGGCTTGCGCCGCCGCCACTGCGACGATGCCGGCCGCCGAGCCTAAAAGAATGCTCTTTATGAGCGCCATTTATAGTCTCCCCTTCTTAGACTTCTGGTGAACTATTCACCGAGTTGGCGTTACGTGTTTCGTTCGTGTACGCTCGGCGACTTCACGGCAATAACACCTTCTTTTACTTGGGTATTCGACGCTTTTTGGCGTCGCCCTTGAATTACCCCAGCGAGAGAGCGTCACGTATTCAGCCAAAATCCGCCGCACGTCGATCACATCTTCGACGCAACCGAATTTCATACGGGAGCATAGGCATATGTCAAACGAAACGCGCCACACTATTCTCAAGTTTACTTTATAAACTTTCCGTATTTTTATAAAACGCCGACGCTACGATGGGTCTTTGTGAATTTATATTTATAATTGATCACTTATCTTCATTGCGACTTCCACGGCATTCGATATGTTTTCCGCTCATTCTTCAACGTGTTGCGCGAAAGCGCACCGCTCCTGAAGTGGAAATTGGGGCGCCCGAAGGTTGCCGGAGAGGCAAAGGATGATTTATTAAATCTGATTGATAAATATTCCATAATAGAATTTCTACTCTACTTCGCCTTTACTTTCGACGTCTTTGTGACAAAACCGCCACACTTTGGCGGGCCTTCTTGGCCGCCGAGCTTCCCTTTAATCCGTCATCGGCCAGGGCTGCCCGCGCGCAGAGGATTGCGCCGATTCGTCGCCGTCATCCGCTTTTGAGGGCTGGTTGGGAGAACAGCCGCCCCGATCCTGCTGATCGAATGGACCGCCGCAGCGCGGGATGCGTTAAGCGGCCGCGGGGCCAGCCGCCTCACCCTGGCCATGAAAGCGCGCGCATGAAATATTGGCGCGATGATCCAGCCGCTCTTCCGCCTCGCTCGGAGGCCGCTCCGATGAACGCGCCGGCGCTGATTGTGCGACGGCCTTCGGTCTGCCCGCATGATTGCCCATCGGCCTGCGCGCTCGACGTGGAGGTGATCGACAATTCGCGCATCGGCCGCGTGCACGGCGCGAGCGATCAGACCTACACGGCGGGTGTCGTCTGCGCGAAAGTCGCGCGCTACGCCGAGCGCATTCACCATAAGGACCGACTGCTCCGCCCGTTGAAGCGCGTCGGCCCGAAAGGCTCAGGTCAATTCGCGCCGATCTCGTGGGACGACGCGCTCGATATCGTCGCCGAGAACTTCCTACGCTGCGAACGCGATTTCGGGGCAGAGAGCGTCTGGCCGTACCATTACGCCGGCACGATGGGCCTCGTCATGCGCGACGGCCTTCGCCGCCTGACCCACGCCAAGCGCTATTCCGGCTTCTTCTCGACGATCTGCATCAACACCGCCTGGCCCGGCTTCACCGCCGGGACCGGCAAACTGACGGGCCCGGATCCGCGCGAAATGGCCAAGGCCGATTGTGTCGTCATCTGGGGCACCAACGCGGTCGCGACGCAAGTCAATGTGATGACGCACGCGATGAAGGCGCGCAAGGAGCGCGGCGCCAAGATCGTCGTCGTCGACATCTATCGCAACGACACCATGAAGCAGGCCGATTTGGCCCTCTGTCTGAAGCCAGGCACAGACGGCGCCCTCGCCTGCGCGGCGATGCACGTCCTGTTCCGCGACAATCTCGCCGATCACGACTATCTTCAGCGCTATACCGACGCGCCCGACGAGCTCGAGGCGCATCTGAAGACGCGCGATCCGCAATGGGCGAGCGCCATTACCGGGCTCGAGCCGGCGGAAATCGAGGCCTTCGCTCATCTCGTCGGCGAACGCAAGCGCACCTATTTCCGGCTTGGCTACGGCTTCTCGCGCCAGCGTAACGGCGCGGCGAATATGCATGCGGCGACCTGCATCGCCGCGGTCACCGGCGCCTGGCGGTACGAGGGCGGCGGCGCGTTCCACAACAATGGCGGCATCTATCATTGGCGCAAGACTTTGATCGAGGGGCTGGACGTCGTCGATCCGAATGTCCGCGTCCTCGATCAATCACGAATCGGGGCGGTCCTATGCGGCGAAAAAGAAGCGCTCTGCGGCCGCGGACCGGTCAAGGCCCTGCTCGTGCAGAGCACCAATCCCGCCACGGTCGCGCCGAGTCAGGAAAAGGTGCGCCGCGGCTTTGCTCGCGACGACCTTTTCGTCTGCGTGCACGAGCATTTCCTCACCGAAACCGCCCGTTTCGCCGATATCGTCCTACCGGCGACAATGTTCTTGGAGCACGACGATCTCTATCAGGGCGGCGGCCATTCCTATGTAATGTTCGGCCCCAAGGCGATCGAACCGGCCGGCGAATGCCGCTCGAATCATGACCTTGTCTGCGCGCTCGCGAAACGGCTCGGCGCCGAGCATCCGGGCTTTTCGATGAGCCCGCGCGAGATCATCGACTGGACGCTGCGCGAGTCAGGCTGGGGGACTTTGGCCGAACTCGAAGAGAAGAAATGGCTCGACGTCCAGCCCGCCTTCGCCGACGCCCATTTCCTCAACGGCTTCGGCTTCAAGGACAAGCGCTTCCGCTTCAAGGCGGATTGGGCGACGACGCCGTTCGCCAATATCGGCCTGATGGGCCCGTGGCGCGATATGCCGTCCCTTCCCGACCATTGGGCGGTCATCGAGGCGGCGGACGACGAGCATCCGTTCCGCCTGGCGACGTCGCCGTCGCGCGGTTTCCTCAATACCAGCTTCACCGAGACGCCCGCGTCCCGGAAGCGCGAGGGCCGGCCGACGGTGATGATCCATCCCGAGGATGCGGCGCGCCTTCAGATCAAGGACGGCGACGTCGTGCGTTTGGGCAATCGCCGCGGCGAGACGCGGCTGCACGCCAGGCTCTTCGCCGGTCTAAGGCGCGGCGTGCTGATTAGCGAAGGCGTCTGGCCCGCCGCCGCCTTTCTCGACGGCAAGGGGATCAATGTCCTGACCGGCGACGACGTAGTGGCGCCGTTCGGCGGCGCGGCTTTCCACGACAATCGCGTCTGGTTGCGGCCGGCATAGAGCGGCGGCGTAGAGCGGCGGCCTGTAGCGAGCTTCTGAAGTTGTCCGGTTTATGTAGCACATCAAATGTCCGCTTTTCTGTTTCTGTTCTGCTGTGGGCGGAGTGGGCAAGGCGTCAGCCTTGTCCACG
>JAJPHH010000144.1 GCA_021325385.1 Alphaproteobacteria bacterium | reverse complement strand
TCCCGGGAACCTACAAAGTAGGTGGGCGCCGTGTAACCAAGCCCACGGGCAAGGCCAGGGACAGCTCCCTTCAGGATCGTAAGGCCCCGGGGATAAGTGTCCTCACGAACCCCGCAGCTCCGCTGAGCCAATGTAGGGCGGACGGAGGGAAATGGCTAGCGGGGAGGCGTGACGAGTTCTCGATTTCAGCGGCCCCTTCGCTCGTCAGGCAAAGCAGGTTCAGAAGAACCTGATCGGGCGCGGAGCGATGTCTCGCGAGCCTTTGTGGCTCTGCACGGCTCAAGCTGCAGCGTCAACAAAATTGCGACTAAGCCGCGCCTATCTCCTTGCCGCAACCCGGACATCTTCCCGAATCAGCTATGCTCATAAGCGCCGCCTTAGGGGGAGGCGCCCGTGACCGCCCTGACTCTCGCCTTCTCGCATCGCTTCATCGTCCTGACGCTCAGCGTCCTCATCGCGCTGGCGCTCGCTCTCCTCATCGTCGTGGCGCCGCATTCGCGCTGGGACCTGCCGCTCGGCGTCGGACTCGCCACGTTCGCAGCGCTTTCGGCCCTCGGCTTCCGCGATCTGGTTCAAACCAAGCACGCGGTCCTGCGCAATTATCCGATCTCCGCGCATTTGCGCTTTCTCCTCGAAGAAATACGTCCCGAAATGCGGCAGTATTTCTTCGAGAGCGAGAAAGACGGGCTGCCCTTCAGCCGCGACGAGCGCGCCATCGTCTATCAGCGCGCCAAGCTGCAACTCGACAAGCGCCCGTTCGGCTCGCAGCTCGACGTCTATGCGCAAGGCTATGAATGGCTGCGCCATTCGCTCGCGCCCAAGCCGCTGGATCGGGACAAGGGACATTTCCGCGTGCTGGTCGGCGGCCCGGACTGCGCCAAGCCCTATTCGATCTCAGTCTTCAACATTTCCGCCATGAGCTTCGGCGCGCTTTCGGCCAATGCGGTCCGCGCGCTCAATAAAGGCGCGGCGCGCGGCGGTTTCGCCCACGATACCGGCGAGGGCGGTTTCTCGCCGTACCACAAGGAGAATGGCGGCGACATCATCTGGGAGATCGGCTCGGGCTATTTCGGCTGCCGGACGCTGGGCGGCGCTTTCGATCCGGAGAAATTCGCGACGGTCGCGGCCGAGCCGCAGATCAAGATGGTCGAGATCAAGCTGAGCCAAGGGGCGAAGCCCGGCCATGGCGGCGTCCTGCCTGCCGCCAAAGTCAGCGCCGAGATCGCCGCGATCCGCGGCGTTTCGCAAGGCGAGGATTGCATCTCGCCGGCGCGCCATTCGGCCTTTTCGACGCCGCTCGAGATGATGGCCTTCATCGCCCAGCTCCGCCGTCTCTCGCGAGGCAAGCCGATCGGCTTCAAACTGTGCCTCGGCCATCCCTGGGAGTTTCTGGCGATCTGCAAAGCGATGCTCGAGAGCGGGACCTATCCCGATTTCATCGTCGTCGACGGAAAGGAGGGCGGCACCGGCGCGGCGCCGATCGAATTCATGGACCGGCTCGGCATGCCGATGCGCGACGGCCTCGTCTTCGTCCACAACGCGCTTGTCGGGATCGGCGCGCGCCAGCGCATCAAGATCGGCGTGTCGGGAAAGATCACCAATGCGTTCGATATCGCCCGCGCCATGGCGCTGGACGCGGATTGGTGCAATTCGGCGCGCGGCTTCATGTTTGCGCTCGGCTGCATCCAGTCGCTGAGCTGTCACACCGACCGGTGCCCGACAGGCGTGACTTCGCAGGACCCGACTCGTTCGCGCGCGCTCTACGTGCCCGACAAGGCCGAACGCGTCTATAATTTCCACCGCTCGACCCTGCACGCGCTGGCCGAACTGACCGCCGCAGCCGGCCTCGATCATCCGAACGATTTCCGCCCGGCGCATTTCTGTCGCCGGGTCTCGACGCGCGAGGTGATGACCTTCGCCGATATCTATCCGCGCTTGGCCGAAGGCGAGCTGCTCGCCGGCGCGCGCGACGACAGGCTGCGCGAAGCCTGGACCATGGCGCGGGCGGATACATTCGCCGCGGCGACGTAGCGTTCCGCGAAGCGTCGGCGCGCGGCGCGCTTTACGCCGTTTTCTCGAGAAGGTCTTTGAGCGCGACGGCGTTGTTATGGTCTTCGTCGCGCGCCGCAAACAGCAGGGTCACCGTTTCGCGACGGGCGCAGTCGCGCAGCGACTCCAGAGCCGCGGCCGCCGGCTCCGCTTTCAGCTCCTTGGCGTAGGCGGCGGCGAATTCGCGCCATTTCGTCGGCTGGCCGTGAAAGCGACGACGCAACTCGTCGCTCGGCGCGATTTCTTTCAGCCAGAGGTCGACCTGCGCCTTCTCCTTGGAAAGCCCGCGCGGCCACAGCCGGTCGACGAGCACGCGAAAGCCGTCGCTCTTGTCCGCCGGCTCGTAAACGCGCTTGAGCTTGAGAGGATGCGCCTTGGCGCGCATGCCCGATCTTCCTTCAGGCGAACCTTAAACTTGCTTCGGCGCCTCGTCGAGCGCGCCGGACGCGCGTTCAGTTCGCCTGCGAGACGACGACTTCGTCGACGCCGTAGCCGGAGCCGGCATGCGCCGGAACGAAGGCGCTATAGGCGGCAAAGGACGCGAAAAGGAGAAACGCGAAAATTCGAAGTCCGTTCCGGATCACGCCAATCCCCAAGGCTCAAGACCGCCGCCCGACATGCGGCGTTTTCTGGACGTATTACGGTCTGGCTCGGCGAAAGTTCCGTTCCTCTCCGCGTGTGGCGCCGCCTTGAGCGGATCGGTCGGCTTGCCGCCGGCGAGCAAACGAGGGACAGTCGGCGCGGCCGGCCGAGGGGAGAGCCAATGAACGGCAATCGTTATTACGGCGTGCGGGTCGAGGGCGCAAAATACGGCATCGGTTTCGGCTCGGCGCTCGCCATCGCCGTTTCCTACGCCAACAATCATTCGATTCTCTGGGCGATCGTCGATGGAATTCTAGGCTGGCTTTACGTGGTTTATTTTGCGCTCTTTCGCTCTTGAAGCGGGACCAAAAAAGGCCTCGAAATCCCCGCAAAGCCGGTCTATGGTTGCCGTTTGAGGCCAGTCGACGATGCGGCAAGCGCAGAACTCGTCGGCCAGAGTCAGGGGCGCGGACGGCTGCGGCGCCCCTCCCCTGCGCCCGAACCTGTCCGGGAGGAGTTTGGGCGATGGCGGAACGTGTTCATCCTTATGACGGCTTTTTCGACGACGAGGCGACGCACGATATGAGCGAAGCGTTCGTCAAGGCCTGGCGGGTGCTCGGCGCTCAGCAGGCGGGCGGCTGCGACGATCGCGCCGAGGCGATTTTGCGCAAGAGGATAGCCAAGGCGGTGATCGACCTCGCCGCAGCAGGAAACGACAGCGAGATGATGGCGCATGGCGCGATCGACCGGATCAGCGCCGCGAGCCGGTTCCGAACGGTTTAAGGCGGCGGCAAGCCCGCCGCCCGGTTATTTCAACGCGGCAGCGACGCGCCGACGACCGGTCGAGAGCCGCTTCAAGGCTGTCGACGCGCCGTTACTGCCTTCGGCGATATCGATTTTGCGCAGCTTGTGAAGCTCTGTAGCCGGTTCGCCAAGGGGCGAGTCGAGCGGCGCGCCCGCAAGATACTATCTTCTGAAAACCAGAACATCGTGGTTGACGCCTGAAGACCAGAATCGAAAGAGCGAACAGCGGCCGCTAATAATATTTGCCGGGTAACCGCTGATATCGCTCGATTCGCAAGAATATGGATTTGGAAAAAATTTGGCGGCGCCGCCCTAGGGGCGCGGCTTTCGCAAAAAGTACGATGTTTCGTGTTGCCCCAGCATCGTCGCGCTCCTATTGTGCGCCGCCTTCCAACCCGGCAGAAAAGGATTGCCCTCCGTCATGGCCTTCATCTCCGACGCCCTTTCGCGCGTGAAGCCTTCCGCGACCATCGCGGCGACGCAGAAAGCGCGCGATCTGAAAGCCATGGGCCGCCAGATCATCTCGCTATCGGTGGGCGAGCCGGATTTCGATACGCCGGACAACATCAAAAAGGCGGCGATCGCGGCGATCGAGCGCGGCGAGACCAAATATACGCCCGTCGCCGGCATTCCGCCCTTGCGGGAGGCGGTCGCGACGAAGTTCAAGCGCGAGAACGGGCTCGATTACACGCCGTCGCAGATCATCGTCGGCACGGGCGGCAAGCACATTCTGTTCAATGCGCTGCTCGCCACCGTCAACGCTGGCGACGAGGTGATCATCCCGGCGCCCTATTGGGTCTCGTACCCCGACATGGTCGCGATCGCGGGCGGAACGCCTGTTTTCGTCGAAACAAGAATCGAGAACGGCTTCAAGCTGAAGGCGGAAGACCTCGAGAAAAAGATCACGCCCCGAACCAAGTGGCTGATCATCAACTCGCCGTCGAACCCGTCCGGCGCGGCCTATACCGAGGCCGAGCTGAAGGCGATCGCCGAAGTGCTGAAGCGCCACGAGCACGTCTGGGCGCTGACCGACGACATTTACGAGCACCTCGTCTATGGCGACTTCGAATTCAAGACGATCGCGCAAGTCGAGCCGAGCCTGATCGATCGGACCCTGACCATGAACGGCGTCTCCAAGAGCTACGCCATGACCGGCTGGCGGATTGGCTATGCCGGCGGGCCGGAGAAGCTCATTAAAGCGATGGACATGCTGCAAGGTCAGCAGACGTCAGGCGCCTGCTCGATCGCGCAATGGGCCGCGGTCGAAGCGCTGAACGGGCCGCAGGACTTCATCCCGAAGGCGCGCAAAGCCTTCGAGGAGCGACGCGACCTCGTCGTCTCGATGCTGAATCAAGCGCGCCATTTGAAATGCCCGACGCCGGAAGGCGCGTTCTATGTCTATCCGTCGGTCGCCGACGCGATCGGCAAAAGAGCGCCGAGCGGCAAGGTGATCGGCAGCGACGAGGATTTCGTCAACGAGTTGCTCGAAATCGAAGGCGTCGCTGTGGTGCACGGATCGGCTTTCGGGCTCGGCCCGAACTTCCGCGTCTCCTACGCAACCTCGAACGACGTGCTCGAGGACGCCTGCAAGAAGATCCAGCGCTTCACCGCGGAGCTGCGCTGATACTTTCCTTCTCCCCGCTTTGCGGGGAGAAGGATTAGGCGCTCGGCAAGAACGGTACGTTCATGCCGAACGTCTGCGCCAGCAGGATCGCGTTCATCGCCGTGATCGCGACGGTCGCGACGATCGCGGCGGCGTCGGTGAGACGAGTGTTGGCGTAGGCGCCCATGATCGCGCGTCGGCGCGTGAACATCACAAGCGCGATCATCGGCGCCGGCAGCGCCAAGCTCAAGACGACTTGGCTCACCACCAAGGCGTTGGTCGCGTTGACCCCAAGCGCGACGACGACGAAAGCCGGAACCATGGTGACCAGCCGGCGCAGGACGAGCGGAATCTTGAAGCCGACAAACCCTTGCATGATCAGTTGCCCGGCCATCGTGCCGACGGTCGAGCTCGACAGGCCCGAGCAGAGCAGCGAAACCAGGAATATTCCGGCCGCGCCGGCGCCGAGCAGCGGACTCAACGTCGAATAGGCCGTCTCGATCTCGGCGACGTCTCTATGGCCCGCGTGGAAGGCGCTCGCCGCCGTGATGACCATCGCCATATTGACCAAGCCGGCGATGGCGAGGGCGATGATCACTTCGCGATTGGAGTAGCGGACGAGCTTGCGGCGGTCGTCGTCATGGCGCGCCGGCGCTCGGTTCTGGGTCAGACCGGAATGAAGATAGATCGCATGCGGCATGACCGTCGCGCCGACAATGCCGACCGCGACCGTCAGGGCGGCGGCGTCCGGAAATCGCGGCGCGATCGATCCCAGCGCCGCCGAGCCCCAATCGACCGGCGCAACAAAGAGTTCGACCACGTAACAGAGGCTGATCGCCGCGACGAGCGCGCCGATGGCGAGCTCCATCGGCCGGAAGCCGCGCCCGGCCCCGACCAGCAGGCCATAGGTCAACACAGCGGTGACCGCCATGCCGACCAATAACGGCGCGTGAAGCAGCAACGACAGGCCAATCGCTCCGCCCAGGAATTCGGCGAGGTCGGTCGCCATGGCGGCGATTTCGCTGACGCCCCACAGCGTGTAGACGACCGGCCGCGGAAAATGCTCGCGGCACATTTCCGCGAGATTGCGGCCGGTGACGATGCCGAGCTTGGCCGACAGCGCCTGGAACAGCATCGCGATCGCGTTCGCTGCGACCACGACCCAGAGCAGGGCGTAGCCGTATCTCGCGCCGGCCTGAATGTTGGTCGCGAAATTGCCGGGATCCATATAGGCGATCGAAGCGACGACCGCGGGCCCGGCGAATAGGATCGCGGAAAACCGGCGCGGCCGGCCGTCGAAAACGTCGCGAATCGCGGCTTCGGTTCGCGCCGACAGGTCGCCGCTGAAAGCGATATTGGCCGCATCGCTCATGCCGCGCTCCTAACGCCCACGCTGGATAATGTAGCGTAAGCTACATCATGGTCAAGAAGCTTTGAAAGCGCGCCGAGGCTTGATCGCCGCAACGTGATCGAACTCGAAGCGTCCGACTGAGCAGGACGGACGACTTTGCAGCCAAGGCTTAAAATTGGTAAAAGCTCGACAATGTATGGCGGCTAAGTGAAGGAGGGCGTCGTGGGGGCGGCCAAAACGAAGGCGGACAGGCGCAGACCTGACGCCGGTCCCGACATGGCGACCGAGCGGGTCCAAGCCCGCCATTTCGGCCGCGCGCGCTCGGCGCGTTCGGCCGCCATGCTCGAGGATTATACCGAGCTCATCGCCGATCTGATCGCCGCCAATGGCGAGGCGCGCACCGTCGACATCGCCCGAAGGCTCGGCGTCGCGCATCCGACGGCGACGAAGACCATCGCCCGCCTCAAGCGCGAAGGTCTGGCGACGGCGCGCCCTTATCGCGGCGTCTTCCTGACCGAAGCCGGCGAGGCCATGGCGGACAAGGTGCGCCAGCGCCACCGCCTCGTTGTCGACCTGCTGCTCGCCGTCGGCGCGCCGCGCGAAGCGGCGGAGGCCGACGCCGAAGGCATCGAGCACTATGTCAGCGAGGCGACGCTGCGGGCGTTCGAGGAGTTCCTACGCCGGCGCGAAGCGTCCTAGGCCTTGCGGATCCGGCTCAATCGTGCGCGGTTGAGATGCGGCGTCGGATCTTCGTCGAGCGGCCGCGCGGTCAGATCAGCGAGGTCCTGACGGGTCAAGCCGACGTCTCGCAATTCGTAATCGCTCAACGCGCCGAGCTGGGCGAGCGTGCGCCGCGCTTCGATGACATGAACTGGCCAGAGCGCGACGCGCGCGACCAAAGTCGTCGCCTTCTCGATGAAGGAGGGTCGCGGCGCGCGCGCATAGGACGAAGACTTCGAGCAGGGGACCGTAGCCATATTCATCGGACTTCTCCTTTCGGGCGAAGCGATCCCGTTCGCCGTCAAGGCGGCGGCGCAGCGGTTTCGGTGTGTTTGATGCGATGAAGATGCCGGATTCTTATTGATCGGTCCAACGAATGTTTGTTAGATAATCCATCGAAATATGAAATCAATTGTCAGCGCCATGCTCGATACCGACCAGCTCCGATCGTTCCTCGCCATCGTCGACACCGGCTCGTTCACCCGCGCGGCCGAACGCGTCAACAAGACCCAGTCGGCGGTTTCGATGCATATCCGCCGGCTTGAAGAGCAGCTCGGCTGCGCGTTGTTCATCAAGCAAGGCCGCGGCGCGCGGCTATCGGAGGAAGGCGAGAGGCTAATCGACTATGCGCGCCGCATCATCCAGACCGAAGCCGGGGCGCTCGCAGCGTTGTCGCGCAAGGGGCTTTCCGGCCGGGTTCGCCTCGGCATGCCGGACGACTACGCCGAATTCTTCCTGGCCGACATCCTCACTCGCTTCTGCCGGAGCCATCCGCTGGTCGAGATTTCCGTTCTATGCGAGCCGTCGGTATCGCTGGCCGCCCAAGTGCGAGCCCGAGCCCTGGACCTTGCCGTCGTCACCGACATGCAGGGCGTCGAGAATGTCGAGGTGATTCGCGAAGACCGGCTAGCCTGGGTCGCATCGAAGCGTTTCCAACTCGAGCCAGACGCGCCCGTGCCGCTCGCCGTCTCCAGCACGGTTTGCATCTGGCGCAGGATCGGCGAAGAGGCGCTGCGCGCCAGCAACCGACCGACGCGCGCCTTGTTCACATCGAACAATTATTCCGCCATCGGGCCGGTCGTTCGGGCCGGCCTCGCCGTGACGATTCTTCCGCTCGGCTGCGTTCCCGCCGATCTCAAAGTGCTGGGTCCGGAAAGCAACATGCCGCTCCTGCAGCCTTCACGAATCGGATTGATCCATGCGTCTGGCAAGGCCAGTCCAGAGGCCGCGGCTTTGGCCGACGCGGTCCGTGCGACGATTGGCCGGACAGCGCCGCAAGTCGTCGCCGCCTGAACCGAGCGCCTTCGAGACTTACCGCTCGTCGACGACCGCGGCCCAGCCCCATCGCAGCAGGGGCAGCGAGTCCTTGCCGAAGGCGACGAGATCGTCGATGAGGGCCGCGGACTTCAGACGCGCGGCTCGAATCGGCCGCGAGCAGATGAAGGATTTCTTCTTCAGTGCGGCGACGATGGCCGAGTCGTCGATGTCGGCGAATTCGCGCGGGACGCGGCTGACGTCGTACTCGCTCGAAAGCTCGAGGCCGCCTTTCGCGAGCGCATCGACCATTTTTGCGTAAGGCTTCGGCGCCCGTACGATGGCGCGGCGCAGCCGCGCCAGGTCGGCCGGCTCGGGCGCGTAGAAGCCGGCGGCGGCGAAGCACTCTTCCGGCGAAATATGGATATAGAAGAGGCCATGATCGTTCTTGCCGCCGCTGCGCGTCAGCACCGCGCCGGCATGCGTCTTGTAGGGGCTCTTGTCCTTCGAGAAGCGGATGTCGCGATGAAGGCGGAACAGCGAGCTCTTGCGGTCGCCTTTCAACGGCAGCTTGGCCTTGGCGAAGGCTGCGCTCAATTCCTCGACAAGCTCGCCGAACGGCTCCTTGATTTGCGTTTCGTAAATCGCCCGGTTCTGCTCGAACCATTCCTTGGTCTGATGGAAGGCCAGCGCTTTGAAGAAAGGCAGCGCCTCCGGGCCGAAACCTTTGAAAGGCATTGAGTCCTCGCGACGGGAAATCGTGTCCCGGCGATGATAGCGGGGGGCGCGACGCCGGTCGATGCGCCGGCGCTCCGGACGCCGTCCGGGCCAGCCGGACGGCCTATTGTCGCGAGGCGCCTACCCCTTTAGGCTCTAATCCATGATCCCGGACATCGCCACGCGCGTCTATAACCACACGTTCCGCATCGATCCGATCGTGCGCACGCTGCTCGATACGGATTTCTATAAATTGCTGATGCAGCAGATGATCTGGAAGCTCCATCGCGAGCGGCGGGTGACGTTCCAGCTGATCAACCGCACGACCAGCGTGCGCATCGCCGACCTCATCGAGGAGCGCGAGCTGACCGATCAACTCGACCACGCCCGCACATTGCGCTTCGCCAAGAACGAGTTGATCTGGCTGGCCGGCAACACGTTCTACGGAACGAAGCAGATTTTCGAGCCGGCCTTCATGGAATGGCTCGCCGATTTCCGCCTGCCGGAATACGAGTTGATCCGCCGGGACGGCCAGTTCGAATTGCGCTTCGAAGGGCGATGGACCGATACGACGATGTGGGAGATCCCGGCGCTCGCCATCATCAACGAGCTCCGGGCGCGGGCCGCGGTCCGTTCGATGAGCCGCTTCGATCTCGACGTCCTTTACGCCCGCGCCAAGGCCAAGCTGTGGAGCAAGGTCGAGCGCTTGCGCGTCCTCGCCAAGGAAGGGCCGCTGCGCCTCTCGGATTTCGGCACACGTCGCCGGCATGGATTCCTGTGGCAGCGCTGGTGCGTGGAGGCGATGCTGGAGGGCCTCGGCGAAGAGAGCTTCATCGGCACGTCCAATGTCAAGCACGCGATGGACACCGGCCTCGAAGCAATCGGCACCAACGCGCATGAGCTGCCGATGGTCTACGCTGCGGTCGCGCCGAACGACAAGGCTTTACGCGACGCGCCTTACGCGGTGCTGCGCGACTGGGCCCAGATGTATGGCGGCAATCTGCTTGTCGTCCTGCCGGACTGTTTTGGGACCACCGCTTTTTTGAGCCAGGCGCCCGACTGGGTCGCCGATTGGAAGGGGGCGCGGCCAGATTCCAAGCCGGCCATTCCGGCGGCGCGCGAACTCATCGCGTGGTGGCGCGAACGCGGCCGCAACCCGCGCGAGAAACTGGTCGTGCTCTCCGACGGCATGGATATCGACACGATCGAAAATTCGGTGCGCGCCCTGCGCGGCCAGGTCAATGTCTCGATCGGCTGGGGCACCAACCTGACCAACGACTTCATGGGCTGCGCGCCAGCCGGCGTCGACGGCGAATTGCGCGCGATCTCGCTGGTCTGCAAGGTCGTCGAAGCGGACGGCAAACCGACGGTCAAGCTCTCCGACAACCCCAACAAAATGATCGGCCCTCCCGCCGAGATCGAACGGTACCGCCGGGTGTTCGGCGCGGCGGGAGTGAGCGCGCAGCCAGTCTTGGTTTGAGGCGCGGCGCGAACAATGCCCGACGCCGTCAGCGCCCGGCGGCCTCCTTGAATGGATTAAGCAGCTTCGCGCCAAGCCCGGCTACGTCCGCGTCATTGCGAGTCACGAGCGTCAGGCCACGTATTTTCGCCGTGGCTGCGAGCAGCCCATCGACGACCGGTATCGGTCGCGTCGAGCTCATACGCCCCCATTCCTGCGCGATCGAATTGTCGACCGGCAGAATGCGATCGGCAAAGGCCTCGCCGACGGCGCCGAGCCAACGCTCTAGAGCTTGCGCCTGATTCGCATCGCGCGAGCGCATCCGCTCGACGCCCTTGCGAATTTCGCCGATCGTCAGAACGCTGAGATACAGTTCATCGTCTTCGATCTCGCCGTACCACGCGCTGACGCGCGCATCGCATCGCTCGCCCTTGCGGACCTCCGAGATCACATTCGTGTCGATCAGATAGGTCAAAAGTCGATCTCTCGACCTGTGTCGCTGGAGCGTTCGAGATCGACTCCCTCCAACGGAGCGGCGGCGAGCAACGCTTTCAAGCCGAGCGCCCCCTGCCGCGATAACCCGCGTTTCAGCACGGCGCGCGTTTCTTCCCGGCGCGCCGGATCAATGAGCGCGCGCGCCATGCCACGGACGAGCTCGACATCATCCTTTGGAACTTGAATTTCGAGGCGGACGTTTCCCCGTTGCTTCAAACGCTTCCGATATCGGACCAAGGGCGAAGCTTTAGCCTTTGGCACGGCGTCCTCCGCATCATTCCCGGAAAATTTACCGGAAATGATTTGAACCGGCAAGCCGCGAATTTGATCCTATGGCCAATTCGCACACACAGGGCCGACTTCCGATATGCGCGCCCTGCCGCTTTTGATCAGAGTGCGCTATATATTTGCGGCTGCTTGGACGTCGCCATGTCGCACATCGCGTTCCCCACCCCCGATCCGTCGATCCTCGCGCGGCGCGACGCGATCATCGCCGGCCTTTCGACGCTCCTGCCGAAGGAAGCGCTGATCGTCGCCGAAGAAGAGCGTCGCGCCTTCGAGACCGACGCGCTCACCGCGTATCGCAAGCTGCCGCTCGCTGTCGCGTTGCCGAGCAGTGTCGAGGAGATCGCCGCGGTGCTCAAGTTCTGCCGCAACGCCGGCGTCAACGCCGTGCCGCGCGGCGCCGGAACATCGCTTTCGGGCGGCGCCATCCCGCAGGAGGACGCGATCGTCATCGGCCTTTCGAAGATGAACCGCATCCTCGAGATCAATCTCGCCGATCGTTACGCCCGGGTCCAAGCGGGCGTGACCAATCTCGCGATTTCAGACGCCGTCGCGGCGGACGGGTTCTTCTATGCGCCGGATCCCTCCTCCCAACTCGCCTGCACGATCGGCGGCAATATCGGCATGAATTCGGGCGGCGCCCATTGCCTGAAATATGGCGTCACGACCAACAATCTGCTCGGCCTCAAAGTCGTGCTGCTCGACGGCGAGACAATCGAATTGGGCGGACCGTATTTCGATTCCGGCGGCCTCGATCTGATGGGACTGATGACCGGCTCGGAGGGCCAGCTCGGAATCGTCGCCGAGGCCATTGTGCGTTTGATCCCCGCGGCTGAGGGCGCACGGCCGGTCCTGTTCGGCTTTGATTCCGCCGAAGAGGCCGGCGCATGCGTCGCCGCGATCATCGGCGCCGGAATCGTGCCGGTGGCGATGGAGTATATGGACAAGCCGGCGATTCAAATCTGCGAAGCTTTCGCCCATGCGGGCTATCCGCTCGATGTCGAAGCGATGCTGATCATCGAGGTCGAAGGCTCGCCGCAAGAGATCGACGCGGAGCTGGCGAAAATCCAGGCGATCGCGAAGGCGCATGGCGTCAAGGTCGTGCGCGAATCGATGTCCGCGATGGAGGCCGCGCAAATCTGGAAGGGCCGCAAATCGGCCTTCGGCGCGACCGGCCGAGTCGCCGATTACATTTGCATGGACGGCACCGTGCCGACGAGCCGCCTGCCGGAGGCGCTGAAGCGAACCGGCGAGATCGTCGCCTCGTACGGGTTGCGCGTCGCCAATGTTTTCCATGCCGGCGACGGCAACATGCATCCGTTGGTTCTCTACAACGTCAATGATCCGAACGAACAGGCGAAGGCCGAGGCCGCGGGCGCAGACATTCTGAAAATGTGCGTCGATCTCGGCGGCTGCCTCACCGGCGAACACGGCGTCGGCGTCGAAAAACGCGACCTGATGAGCCATCAATTCACGCCGGCCGACCTCGCCCAGCAGATGCGGGTGCGCGCCGTTTTCGATCCCGATTGGCGTCTCAATCCGGCCAAGGTCTTTCCATTGGCGGGAAGGATCGCGGCGTGACGCTGGCCAGCGAGGCGATGTTTGCGCCGGCGAGCGAAGACGAGGCGGTCGACATCGTACGCGCGGCGGCGGCGAGAGCGCAGAAGCTCGCCATTGTCGGCGGCGGCACGCGCGCCGGCCTGGGCCGTCCGTGCTCGCACGGCGCTGCGCTGACCACAACGCGGCTCGACGGCGTCGTCTTCTACGAGCCCGCCGAAATGGTGATCGCCCTACGCTCCGGGACGCCTGTGGCGGCGGCCGAGGCGCTGCTTGCGCAGCGCGGACAGATGTTTCCGTTCGAGCCGATGGATCATCGCCCCCTCTATGCGACGAGCGGCGAGCCGACGATCGGCGGAGTCGTGGCGGGAAACGTATCCGGCCCGCGCCGAATCAGCGTCGGCGCGGCGCGCGACAGCCTGATCGGCATTAGGCTCGTCAACGGGCGCGGCGAAGCGATCAAGAACGGAGGCCGCGTGATGAAGAACGTCACCGGCCTCGACCTCGTCAAGCTGATCTGCGGCGCGCATGGGACGCTCGGCTTGGTCACGGAGGCGATCTTCAAAGTCCTGCCGAGGCCGGAGCGCGAGGCGACCGTGGTGATCCGCCGTCTCGACGATCAGGGCGCGATCGCGGCCATGGCGGCCGCGCTCGGCTCGGCCTATAACGTCAGCGGCGCGGCGCATGTGACGCCCGGCATGGGCCGCGAATTCGGCCGCACCTTCTTTCGGGTCGAAGGCTTCGCCGCTTCGGTCGAGCATCGCGTCGGCGGGCTGATCAAGCTGCTTGCGCCGTTCGGCGCTAAGCACGCGCTGGCCGAAGAGGAATCCCGACGGCTCTGGCGCGCGATTCGCGACGCCGAATTTCTCGCCGAGCCGCGCGAGCGGGCGATTTGGCGCGTCTCGCTCAAGCCCTCGGCCGGCGCCGAGTTTGTAAAAAAATTGGGCCCGATCGCTCAGGCGCATTTCTACGATTGGGGCGGCGGCCTGGTTTGGCTGGCGAGCGAGACGTCGTCCGCCGCGGCCGAGACGATCCGTTCGGCCCTCGCCGCCTTTGGCGGCCACGCCACGCTGGTTCGCGCGCCGGACGGGTTGCGGGCAAGCGTCGACGTCTTCGAGCCGCTGTCGCCCGCGCTTGCCAAGCTCACCGCCGGAATCAAGGCGAGCTTCGATCCTGACGGAATATTCAATTTCGGGCGGATGTACCCTGGAATTTGACGCCGCATGCAAACTAACTTCTCGCCCGAGCTTCTAGCCGACCCGCATATGCAGGCGTCGGAGAAAATTCTCCGCTCCTGCGTGCATTGCGGCTTCTGCACTGCGACCTGTCCGACCTATGTTCTGCTCGGCGACGAGCTCGACAGCCCGCGCGGCCGCATCTACCTCATCAAGGATATGCTGGAGAACCAGAAGCCGGCCTCGGCCGAGGTGGTCACGCATATCGACCGCTGCCTTTCCTGCCTCGCCTGCATGACGACTTGCCCTTCCGGCGTGCATTATGCGCATCTCGTAGATCACGCCCGCGCCTATATCGAAGGGACGTACCGCCGCCCCTTCCTCGATCGCGCCTTGCGCGCCGCGCTGGCCCGTATCCTGCCGTCGCCGCGGCTGCTCCGGCTCGCTTTGCTCGCCGCCAAGGTCGGCCGGCCTTTTGCGACGATCTTGAATCGTATTCCGAAACTTGGCCCGAACCTGGCGGCCATGCTCGCCCTTGCCCCGAGACGATTGCCCGCGCCGACCGCCGACCGAGCCAAAGTCTTCGGCGCGTCGAACGCCCGAACGCGGCGCCGGGTCGCCTTGCTTCGCGGCTGCGCGCAATCGGTCCTGACGCCGCAAACCAATGCGGCGGCGATCGATATGCTGACCCGCTCCGGCGTCGAGGTCGTCTTTGCCGCAGGCGAGGGATGCTGCGGCTCGCTCGTTCACCATATGGGTCAGGAGCCGCGGGCGCTGCAGCAGGCGCGCGTCAATATCGACGCCTGGACGCGCGAGATCGAGGCTGGCGGGCTCGAGGCCGTCCTCATCTCCGCTTCGGGCTGCGGCACGACGGTCAAGGATTACGGTTTCATGCTGCGCGACGATCCGGGTTATGCCGAGAAGGCGGCGCGCATTTCAGCGCTGGCCAAGGACGTGACCGAATACCTGGCGACGCTCGATCTTTCCTTTATCGAGACGCCGAAACTGACCGTCGCCTATCACTCGGCCTGCT
Organism: Alphaproteobacteria bacterium; assembly: GCA_021325385.1. Taxonomy (GTDB): domain Bacteria; phylum Pseudomonadota; class Alphaproteobacteria; order Rhizobiales; family Beijerinckiaceae; genus Roseiarcus. The sequence goes on along the minus strand of JAJPHH010000144.1, from coordinate 20,174 downwards.
CCATGCAGCATGGCCAGAAAGTCACGGAGCAACCCAAAGCTTTATTGCGAAAGGCCGGCTTCAATGTGCGCGAGCCGGCGGAAAGCCACCTGTGCTGCGGCTCCGCTGGAACGTACAACATCCTTCAGCCGAAGATCGCCGGGCAATTGCGCGAGCGCAAATTGAAGAACATCCATCGCCTCAAGCCGGACGTCATCGCGACCGGCAATGTCGGCTGCATCACGCAACTCGCGCTCGGCGCGGAGGTCCCGATCGTCCACACGGTGGAGTTGCTCAATTGGGCGACCGGCGGGGCCATGCCGGAAGCTATGAGCGGCTGACGGCTACGCCGTTTGCGCCGTGCGTCCGTCGCTGTCGGCCTCGGGCGGCGTCTCCCAGCCGAAGACGCTGCGGCCGCCATAGCGGTGAGACTCGCGCCGCTCTTGCGCGATGTGCTCGTCGAGGGTCGGCCCTGACGCGCTGCGCTCGAGCAGCCGCGCCTGCCCGTCGAGCCGCTTCAACGCGCCCAGCTCCTCGTCCCGGCCGAGCTTGGCCTTTTGCACCGCCGATTTCAGAACTTGGATCGTCTGATCGTAGACGCGCAACGGCACGGGAAACGGATGCCGGTCTTTGCCGCCAAGGGCGAGCGAGAAGCGCGCCGGATCGCTGAATCGATAGGGCGCGCCGTGAATCGCCTCGGCGACCGCGGCCAAGGCGCGCACTGTGCGCGCGCCGACGCCGGGCGCGAGCAACAAGTCCGAAAAGTCTTTCGGCCCGCATTCGGCGGCCGCAGCCAGCGTCCCGCGCAGGCGCCGCGCCAATACGTCTTTGGGCCGGACGTCATGATGAGCCGGCATGATCAGATGCGGCAGAAGCGGCTGCGCCTCGGCGGCCGGCGAAGGCTGCGTCGCGCGCGCCAGGGCTGCGACTTCGGCGACGATCCGATCCGGGCCAAGCGCTTCCAGCATCTCGACCTGGCCGCGGCGCGAGGCGGCCGCGCGGCGATCGGTGAGATTGACGATCTCGCCCTGCGCCTGCCCCTCGATTGCGGCATGCGGCTCCTCGACGAAGCTTTTTAGGCCTTCCGACAGCCAATGGTAACGCCGCGCCTGGCCCCGCTCGTCGCTCATGCCCTGCTGGACCACGACCCAATGGCCGTCGTCGGCGACGATGAAGCCATGCAGGTAAAGCTCGAACCCGTCCTGCACCGCGGCGCTGTCGACCTTGGCGACAAGCCGGCTGGCCGTGGCGAGAGCGGCGCCGTCGAGGCCGACCTTTTCGCCGACGGCCGCCAGCTCTTGCGGCGTTTTGCGCGAATGTTTGCCGCGGCCGCCGCAGACATGGAGACCGAGTTCGCCGGAAAGCGGTTGAAGCCCGCGTTTGAGCGCGCCGAGCACGCTGGTGGTGATGCCGGACGAGTGCCAGTCCATGCCCATGACGCAGCCAAAGGACTGGAACCAGAATGGATGGGCGAGCCGGCGCAGCAACTCGTCGCGGCCGTAATGATGGACGATCGCCTCGCAGATCACCGCGCCGAGGCGCGTCATGCGCTCGGCGAGCCAGGCCGGCACGCGGCCGCCATGCAATGGAAGATCGGCGGTTCCAGCGCGCCGCGCCATTGAGACCTCACGAAAATGTTCCCTTAATGTTCTAGCAGAAAAGCCGCTGGCGAGCTAGCCTCTCGCCGGTGCGGCGAGGAGATCGGTTCGATGGCCCATTCGTTCGGTTTGTTTGGCGGGTTGCGTCTCTTTGTACGGGCCGCGGCTCTCGCCCTTGCCGTAGCCTCTGTCAGCGAGGCCCAGGCGCAGAGCGCGCCGCCGGCGAGCACGGCCGAAGCGACGCCGGACAACGCCATTCTGCTGACGATCTTTCTCAAGCACGACCAGTCGCGGCCGCTCGGCGAGTTGGACGCTCAGCTCGCCAAACAGGGCTTCTACAAGGCCTTTCCGCCGCCAGGCGTCGAGGTCGTGAGCTGGTACGTGATGATGGGCATAGGCCAGGTGATTACCCTTCGCCTGCCGGCTTCGCGCTTGCGAGAAGTCAACCGCGTGCTCGAAGACACCGCCTGGGGTGCCTATCGAACCGAATTCTATCCGACTTACGATTACAAGGCGATCGGCCTTGCCGAACATCAGAAGGCGGCCCAGTAGGCGTCGGCTCACAGGCGGTTTAAGCTGCTTGCCGTTGAGCCAAACGATCCTAAATAGATCGCAATCAGCAACTGAATCGCCCGAGAAAGCGTCGCGCTCGTCGATTGAGCAAAGCGGCCCGCGAATCGAGGAGCTTTCGTGCGACAATCCGGCCACCCTGTGCTTGAGAAGGCCCGTTCCGGCGGGCGGGCGGGCGCGCCCAGGCGCCCACGCGTCGCCACGCAGATCGCGGCCGATTCGCCGTTATCGACGCTCTTCCATCCGGCGGTCGCGGCCTGGTTCGCGCGCCATTTCGCCGCGCCGACGCGAGCGCAGAGCGAAGCCTGGCCGGCGATCAAGTCCTGCCGCCACACGTTGATCGCCGCGCCGACCGGCTCGGGCAAGACGCTGGCGGCCTTTCTCGCGGCGATCGACGATCTCGTCCGACAAGGTCTCGACGGCGAGCTTAAGGACGAAACGCAGGTCGTTTACGTGTCGCCGCTCAAGGCGCTGTCGAACGATATCCATCGCAATCTCGACATTCCCCTCGCCGGCATCCGCAAGGAATTGCTCCGCTTGGGCCTCCCTGACGTCGAAATCCGCGCCGTGGTCCGCACCGGCGACACGCCCGCCGCCGAGCGCGAGCGCATGCGCCGCAAGCCGCCGCATATTCTTGTGACGACGCCGGAATCGCTTTACGTGCTGCTCGGCTCGGAGTCTGGCCGCAAGATGCTGGCGACGACGCGCGCGGTGATCGTCGACGAAATCCACGCCGTTGCGCCGAATAAGCGGGGCGCGCATTTGAGCCTGTCGCTCGAGCGCCTCGCCGCGCTCTGCGGCGACAAGCTTTTGCGCATCGGACTTTCTGCGACGCAGAACCCGATCGCCTCGGTCGCTCATCTTTTAGTCGGCGCGGCGCCTGACGGCGCGCCGGCGGCGGAAGCGGCGATTATCGACACCGGCCATCAGCGCGAGCGCGATCTTGCCATCGAAGTCCCCGAGGCGCCGCTCGAAGCCGTGATGTCGGCCGACGTCTGGCGTTTGGTCTATGACAAGCTCGCCCGGCTCATCGAAGGGCACCGGACGACGCTGGTCTTCGTCAATACGCGACGGATGGCGGAGCGCGTCGCGCATGAATTGACGGCGCGGCTCGGCGAAAAGGCTCTGACCGCCCATCACGGCAGCATGGCCAAGGAGCATCGCCTCGCCGCCGAGCGGCGGTTGAAGAACGGCGAGCTCAAAGCGCTGGTCGCAACCGCCTCGCTGGAGCTCGGCATCGATATCGGCGATGTCGACCTCGTCTGCCAGCTCGGCTCGCCGCGTTCGATCGCCGCTTTCCTGCAGCGGGTCGGCCGCTCCGGTCACGCCGTCGGCGGCACGCCGAAAGGGCGCCTTTTCCCGCTATCGCGCGACGATCTTGTCGAATGCGCCGCCTTGCTCGACAGCGTCCGCCGCAGCGAGCTCGACCGCCTCGCGATCCCGCGCCAGCCGCTCGACGCGCTGGCGCAGCAAATCGCCGCCGAAGTCGCCGCCCAGGACTGGCCAGAGGCGGAGCTTTACGCGCGCTATCGCCGTGCTTGGCCCTATCGCGATCTCAAACGCGAAGAGTTCGACGCGGCCATCCGCATGCTCGCCGAAGGCTTCACGACCCGGCGCGGCCGGCGCGGCGCGCTCCTGCATTACGACGCGATCAATCGCATGCTCCGCGGCCGACGCGGCGCGCGTACGACCGCGCTGACCTCCGGCGGCATGATTCCGGACACCGCCGACTACCAAGTGCTGCTCGAACCGGAAAATCAGGTCATCGGCAGCGTCAACGAAGACTTCGCCGTCGAAAGCATGGCAGGCGACATTTTCCTGCTTGGCAACGCCTCATACCGTATCTTGCGCGTCGAGCGTGGCGCCGTGCGGGTCGAGGATGCGCAGGGTCAGCCGCCGACCATTCCGTTCTGGCTCGGCGAAGCGCCGGGCCGCACCGACGAGCTCTCGGCCGCCGTCTCGCGGCTGCGCGAGGCGATCGCGCAGAAGCTGAAAGCCGACTCTTCGGGCGAGACGGCGCGCGCCTGGCTGATGCGGGAACTCGGGCTCGGCGAGCCGGCGGCGGCGCAACTCGTCGAGTACCTCGCCGCCGCGATGGGCGCGCTCGGCTGCCTGCCGACGCAAGAGACGATCGTCTTCGAGCGTTTCTTCGATGAAGCCGGCGGCATGCAGTTCATCGTCCATTCGCCTTTCGGCAGCCGCATCAATCGGGCATGGGGCCTCGCGCTGCGCAAGCGCTTCTGCCGGAAGTTCAATTTCGAGCTTCAGGCGGCCGCGACCGAGGACAATATCGTCCTGTCGCTGACCACGGCGCATAGTTTCGACCTCGGCGAGGTCGCGCGCTACCTCCATTCCAACAGCGTCCGCCACGTGCTGATCCAGGCGATGCTGGATTCGCCGATGTTCACCACGCGTTGGCGCTGGGTGGCGAGCGCGTCGCTGGCTTTGCCGCGCTATCGGGCCGGCAAGAAAGTGCCGCCGCAATTCATGCGGATGCAGGCCGAGGACCTGATCGCCGCGGTCTTTCCTGATCAGATCGCCTGCGCGGAAAACCTCGTCGGCGAACGCGAAGTGCCCGATCACCCGCTGACCAATCAGGCGATCGACGATTGCCTGCACGAGGCGATGGATATTGACGGACTGGAGCGGCTGCTCAGGCGGATCGAAGCCGGCGACGTGCGCATCGTCGCCTGCGATTTGACGCAGGCTTCGCCCTTGGCGCTGGAAGTGCTGTCGGCGCGGCCTTACGCATTTCTTGACGATGCGCCGCTGGAGGAACGGCGCACGCAAGCCGTCATGGCCCGGCGCTGGCTCGATCCGGAAAGCGCCGCCGATCTCGGCCGACTCGACAAGGACGCGATCGAGCGCGTCCGCGCTGAGGCATGGCCCGAGCCGGCCGACGCCGAAGAGTTGCACGACGCTTTGCTATGGCTCGGCTGCCTGACCGAGGAGGAGGCCAAAGCTGCGCGCGACTGGCCCGGCTGGCTTGAAGCGCTCGCCAACGCCAAGCGTGCAACGCGGCTGAAAGCGCCGCAGGCGACGCTCTGGGTCGCGGCTGAACGCCTCAACCAGGTCCAGGCGATCTGGCCGCACGCCAAGCTGGAGCCGACTATCGCGCCGCCGGCGGATCAGGCTCAGGCGGTCTGGTCGGCGGATCAAGCGCTCGTCGAAATCATCCGCGGCCGGCTCGAAGGCCTTGGCCCGGCGACGCAGACGGCGCTCGCCGCGCCGCTCGGCCTCGAGCCGGACGCTCTCAACGCCGCGCTTCTGGCCCTGGAGGCGGAAGGCTCGATCCTGCGCGGCCGTTTTGTACCCGGCCTCAACGCCGAGCAATGGTGCGACCGTCGCCTCCTCGCTCGCATTCATCACTACACGATTCGACGGCTACGCGCCGAGATTGAGCCCGTCGCGCCGCGCGATTTCCTCCGATTCCTATTTTCATGGCAACGCGTGAGCGAGGACTCGCGGCTCGAAGGCGAGGCGGCGATGAGCGTCGCCCTCGGCCTGCTGGAAGGATTCGAGGCGCCGGCCAGCGCTTGGGAAACGGAGATCCTGCCGGCTCGCGTCGCGAAATACGAGACGGGCTTTCTCGACGCGCAATGCCTCGCCGGCAAGGTCGCCTGGACGCGGCTGACGCCTTCGGCGGCAGGCGCCGGCCGCCGGGCCGTCGCGCCGGTCCGCACCGCGCCGATCGCGCTGCTCGAGCGAAGGCGCATGCCGCTCTGGATGGCGCTCGCCCGACCCGCGACTGAGTTTCGGCCGAGTCCGAAAGCCGAAGCCGCGCTCGATTCGCTTACCCGCCACGGCGCGCTGTTCTTCGACGAATTGGCGGACGCGGCCCGCCTATTGCGGCCGCAGCTTGAAGAAGCGCTCGGCGAACTGGTTTCATTGGGCTTGGTCAATTCCGATAGTTTCGGCGGCTTGCGCGCGTTGCTGGTTCCGTCCGAACGCCGCAAGCCGATCGCCGGCGCGCGGCGGCGCGGCAAGATTCTCGGTTTCGGCATGGAGAGCGCCGGCCGCTGGTCCCTGGTCCGCCGAACCCCGGACGGGGCCGACCCGCAAATCAAAACCGCCGCGATCGAGCATGTCGCGCGCACGCTGCTGAAGCGCTACGGCGTCGTGTTCTGGCGATTGCTGGCGCGCGAGGCGGGCTGGCTGCCGCCTTGGCGCGATCTCGTCGGCGTGTACCGCCGACTTGAGGCGCGCGGCGAAATTCGCGGCGGCCGTTTCGTCGCCGGCTTCACCGGCGAGCAATACGCCTTGCCGGAGGCGATCGGGCTGATGCGCGACATGCGACGCAAGCCGGCCTCCGGCCAATGGATCTCGCTCTCGGCGGCGGACCCGCTGAACCTCGCCGGGATCGTCACGCCGGGCGCCCGAATCGCAGCGCTGACCGGCAATCGGATCGTCTATCGCGACGGCGTCCCGGCCGCCGCGCTGGTCGGCGGCAATGTCGAGGCGCTGATCGAGCTCGACGCCGCAAGCGAATGGGAGGCGAGGAAACGGCTGCTCCGCTCGGCGTCGCGAGGCATGTTGGCGGATTTGGCGTGACCTTCGTACGCTGCGCCATGTCATTCCCGCGCAAGCGGGAATCCAGTACAGCCTCTCCGCAAAAGCCGCGGCTGCCTGGATTCCCGCTTGCGCGGGAATGACATGGCAGGCTTGAATCGCCCGCAAGCCTAGTCCATTGTCGCAGCCGGAAATGAAGGAAAACGTCTTGACCGACGCCATTCGCGACCCGATTCGCGTCGGGCTTTTTGTCACCTGCCTCGTCGATTTGTTCCGTCCAAGCGTCGGCTTCGCGGCGGTGAAGCTGTTGGAGGACGCCGGCTGCCGAGTGGTCGCGCCGAGCCAGACCTGTTGCGGACAGCCGGCCTACAATTCCGGCGATCGCGGCACGACGAAAGAGCTGGCTCGCCAAGTCATCGCCGCTTTCGACGGATGCGATTACGTCGTCGCGCCGAGCGGCTCTTGCGCCGGCATGCTGGCCAAGCATTATCCCGAACTGTTCGCCGACGAGCCGGAATGGACGGCGAAGGCGCGCGCCTTTTCGGCGAAGTGCTATGAACTCGTCAGCTTTCTCGTCGACGTGCTCGGCGTGTCGAGAGTCTCAGCGCGCTTCGACGGCCTCGTCACCTATCACGATTCCTGCTCCGGTCTGCGCGAACTCGGCGTTCAGCGCCAACCGCGCAAATTGCTCGCCAGCGTCGAAGGCCTCGAACTCGTCGAGATGAAATCGCCGGACGTTTGCTGCGGCTTCGGCGGTACATTCGCCGTCAAATACGGCGAGCTTTCCGACGCAATCGTCGCACAGAAGACCGCCAACATCGCTGCGAGCGGCGCTCCGACCTTGCTCGCCGGCGATCTTGGCTGCTTGATGAACATGGCCGGCAAGCTGCAGCGCGAAGGCAAGAAAGTGGCGGCTCGGCATGTCGCCGAAATTCTCGCCGGCATGACGGACGAGCCCGCAATCGGCGAGCCCAAGACCGAGGCGCGAAAGTGACCCACCAGCCGACATCGTCCCATTTCAAGGAGAACGCTCACGAAGCGTTGCGCGACGCGCCGCTGCAAAAAGCGCTTGTCCACGTCCGCTCCAATTTCATCCAGAAACGCGCCGAGGCGGCGCAGCGCCTGCCGGAATTCGAGGCCTTGCGCGACAGCGCGCGCGACATCAAGAATCACACGCTGAAACACCTCGATCTCTATCTCGAAGCGTACGAAGCCAAGGTGCGCGAACTCGGGGGCGAGGTGCATTACGCCGCCACCGCCAAGCAGGGCCTCGACATCATTCTCGATATCTGCCGAAAGCGCGGCGCCAAGACCGTCACCAAAGGCAAGTCGATGATCGCCGAAGAGATCGGCCTGAACGACGCCTTAGAGGCGGCGGGGATCGAAGCGGTCGAGACCGATCTCGGCGAATACATCATCCAGCTTCGCGGCGAAGCGCCCTCGCATATCATCGCGCCGGCGGTGCACGTCAACAAAGACGAGGTCGAAAACGAGTTCCGCCGCGCTCACCTCCATCTGCCGAAGGACCGCGACCTATCCGAGCCGGCGCAGTTGCTGGGCGAGGCGCGCGGCGTGCTGCGCGACAAGTTCCTCAATGCCGATATCGGCATAACCGGCGCTAATTTCCTGATCGCCGAAACCGGAACGTCGATCATCGTCACCAATGAGGGCAATGGCGATCTCACGCAAATCCTGCCTAAAGTCCATATCGTGATCGCATCTCTGGAAAAGATCACCCCGACTTTGGCGGACGCCGCGCAACTCTTGCGCGTGCTCGCGCGCTCGGCCACGGGCCAGGACATGTCGGTCTATACGACCCTTTCGACCGGCCCGCGCCGACCCGGCGATCCCGATGGGCCGGAAGAGTATCATGTCGTGCTGCTCGACAATGGCCGCTCGTCGATGCTCGGCGGCGAATTCGAAGACATGCTGCGCTGCATCCGCTGCGGCGCCTGCATGAACCATTGCCCCGTATACCATGCGGTTGGCGGCCACGCCTATGGCTGGGTCTATCCAGGGCCGATGGGCGCGGTGCTGACGCCGACGCTGATCGGCGTGAAGGAAGGCGGGCAATTGCCGAACGCCTCGACCTTCTGCGGCCGCTGCGAGGAAGTCTGCCCGGTCCGCATCCCTCTGCCGGGCATGATGCGCCATTGGCGCGAGCGCGAATTCGAGCGCCATCTGTCGCCGACGACTGTACGCGCAGGCCTTGCTTTCTGGGCCTTTTTCGCCAAGCGGCCGACGCTCTATCGATTGGCGACGAGCTTCGGCATGCGCGCGCTCCATCTCATCGGCCGCGCCAAGGGCCGCTTCTCGTTCTTGCCGCTGGCCAGGGGCTGGACGCGCTATCGCGATCTGCCGGCGCCGCAGGGCGCGACGTTCCAGAGCCAGTGGCGCGCCAAGAGCCGGCCGGTCGCATGAGCGCCCGCGACGACATCCTCGCCAATATTCGCGCGTCGCTCGGCGTGACCGGCGCCGAGGCGCCGCGCCGCTTTGCGGCCAAGGAAAGGCTGGCTCAGTCGCCGGAGGGAGTCATTCCCCGGCGCGGCCAGGGCGATCCTGCGGCGCGCGTTGCGACGTTCAAAGCTGAAGCCGAGCGCGCTCAGGCGAGCGTCGCGGAGGTCGCCGGCGCCGCCGACGTCCCGAACGAGATCGCGCGCTATCTTCGCGAGGCCAATCTCCCGGCGACGTTCCGCATGGGCGAAGACGCCCGCCTCGCCGCAATGCCCTGGAGCGAAACGGCGCTCGAAATCCTTCGCGGGCCTTCCGACGGACACGACCTCAACGGCGTCAGCGCCGCATTCGCGGGCGTCGCCGAATCCGGCACGCTGGCTCTCTGCTCGGGTCCTGACAATCCGACGACGATCAACTTCCTCCCCGACAATCATTTCGTCGTGGTCTTCGAGCGTGACATTGTCGCCGATTACGAGAGCGTCTGGCGAAAGTTGCGCGAGCGTTACGGCAAGGGGGCGATGCCGCGGACGCTCAATCTGATCACGGGCCCGTCGCGGTCCGCCGATATCGAGCAAACGCTGCTCCTCGGCGCCCACGGGCCGCGGCGCCTCCACATCGTGATGGTTAGGGACGGGTGAATGCGACCCGCGCGTATTTACCCATCAAACACGTTTGGGGGCCATGATCGCGCCCGGTTTCTAAGCGAATCGGCTGGCATGATTTTGAGAATCGTTCCTTTGTGCGCGGCCGCGTTCGCGCTTTCGGCGACCTGCGCCGCGGCGCAGGATTTGAACGCGCCCCTGCCCGCCGACCTGCCGCCGCCCGCCATTACCGCGCCTGATTTGGGCAAACGGGCGGCACCGGCACCTAACGCCGCGCCCGAGGCGCCGAATCCGCCGCCGGCCGCCGCGACGGGCGCCGCCGCCGGCGCTGAGCCCGCCCCGGTCCCCATTCCGACCGCCCCGGCCCTGATGGGCATGCCAGCCCCGAATCAGACCGGCGCGCCGCCTCCGCGCAAGAAAATCGTTCATCCCGCGCCGCCGCGCGAGACGGCGCTGTCGACCGACCCCAATCCGACGCTGCAGCCGAACACGTTCTTCGCCACCGCCAAAGCGTCCGAGCGCTATGGCGCGATCGCCGATTCCGGCGGCTGGCCAACCGTGCCGGGGCCGCTCAAAGCCGGCGCCACGGGACCGGCCGTGGCGATCCTGCGGCAGCGGCTCGCGGCGGAAGGCGATCTCGACCCGGCGAGAGCCGCAGGATCAAACGCCGAGCGATGGGACGCCGAGGTCACGGCGGCTGTGAAGCGTTTCCAGTCGCGCCTGGGCCTCCGCGAGACGGGAATCATCGCCGGCGCCACCCTCAAGGAGATGAATGTTCCGGCGTCGACACGCTTCAGGCAGCTCGCCTCGAGCGCGCAGCGGCTGGCCGGCCTGAATTTTTCATTCGGCGACCGCTATGTCGTCGTCAATCTGCCGTCGCTCTCGGTCGAAGCGGTCGAGGACGGCAAGGTCGCGCATCATTATGTCGCCATTGTCGGCGACGTCGAACATCAATCCCCGGAAATCTCGGCCAAGATTTCGGTGATCAATCTCAACCCGACCTGGACCGTGCCGGTCTCGATCATCAAGAAAGAGATCATTCCGAGAATGCAGCGCGATCCAGGCTATCTCGCCCGCGCGAAAATCCGGATTCTCGACGGGCAAGGCGACGTCGTCGATCCGAAGAGCATCAATTGGAGCACCGAACGCGCCGCCAATTATACGCTGCGCCAGGACTCGGGCTCGGGCAATTCGCTCGGCGCGATCCGCATCGGCATGCCGAACAAGCTCGCCGTCTATATGCACGATACCCCTTCCAAGGGCTTGTTCGGCGCGGACTACCGCTTCCTTTCGCATGGCTGCGTGCGCGTGCAGGGCGTCTACGATCTAGCCGAATGGCTGCTGCAGGGCACGCCGGGCGGTCCGGCGGGCGTTTGGGACAAGCAGGCGCTTCTGGACAAGGTCAAGCAGGGCGAGCGCGAGGACGTCAAGCTCGCAAAACCCGTACCGGTCGTCTGGGTTTATCTGACCGGCTGGGCCAATAGCGACGGCGTCGTCCATTTCCGCGACGACGTCTATGGGATCGATACGATCGGCGACGCCACAGCGAGCGTCGCGCCGAGAGCGACGACCGCCTCCGCGCCGCAGTGAGCCCAAGCCGGCCGCTCCAGAACCGCGTCGATCCGTTCGGCGAACTGGTCGCGGTCAGCGCCCGCGGGACCCTGATGGGCAATCGCGGCGGCAAATTCCATCGGCCCGACCAGACGCTCGGGCGAAGGCGCTGGGCGTCGCGGCAATGGATCTGCTGCGTCTGCTCGTTCAAGGGCCGCCATCGCGACGTCTGGGGCAGGTTCTATACCGAACTGTTCTTCCTGGACGAGCCGACCGCGCTCGCCGCCGGCCACCGGCCTTGTTTCGAGTGCCGGCGGGCAGAGGCGGAGGCGTTCCGCGCAGCCTTCGAGAGCGCTTGGATCAGCGCGCGGGACATGGACGCGACCTTGCACGAAGAACGCCTGGCGGCGGGGCGCAAGCGCGCGAGCGAGCAGAGGATCGAGCAGTTGCCGGACGGCGCGATGGTCGCCGTCGAAGGCCGCGCCTACGCCGTGCGCGACGACGCGCTGCTGCCGTGGTCATTCGAAGGCTACGGCGCGCCCATGACGAGGCCGGCCCGCGGCGCGATCGCGACATTGACGCCGCCGTCGATCCTTGGCGTGTTGTGCGCCGGCTATCGGCCGCGCTGGGCGGGAGAGTACGCCCGCTGAAGTACGGAAGCGGGATTCTTCCTTTTTCTCGCGAAGCGCCCGGCGAAAACTTGCCCAAGGTCGAAATTCAACGCCCGCTGAAATATGGTTAGAATCCCGGACTCGGCGTTGTTTCCATCGGCCGCACGATTTGGCTCAGCCGCATAGGCGCCGCATTTCCTTCACCTTTCTTCACATCGCGACGTAAGTCCGGAAACGGGGCTGCGCTATGGCTTCGCCCGCAGCGCCGCGTCCAGCGCGAGGAGGTCAGAACCGATGGTCGAAGCCACGACATCGCCGTACGACTTTGGCGTTACAATCACACCGCCCGTAGCGGCTCAACATGAGCGGGCACGCCGGCGCGAGGCGTTTTCGATCGGCGACGCTTCTTTCAGGCAAGCGCACAGGTTATTCTCCGCCGCGCAAGCGAAAGACATCGAGAAAGTCATGCGATGCTACGCCGGCGACGCGGCGCTCTTGAACCAACTCGCAGGGCGATTGACAGGCGACGACATAAGGAAAGCCTGGGAAGGTCTCTTTCGCGAGACGGTCGGGTTCAACCTGCAATTCAGGATCGAAACCGCGGGATTTGACGGGGCGATCGTCGCCTGGACCCTCCGCTGCTCCTCCGCGCGAAGCTTGCGAACATTTTGTCTTCCGGGAACGACGCTTCTGACCTTCACCGCCTCAGGCGTCGAGCGTCAGGTCGATAGGTGCGACTATTCGACTTGGTCGCGTCAGGCCTTTGGACCGGGCGGACGTATTTTGGCCCGGCTGCCGGGTTGGGGAAATTGGGTCCGAAGCAGCATTCGCCACGCGATCGGCGCTGCGCCGGATTGGACCGAGAAAGGAGCGGCTTCGCCGCTCGGCCAACGGCTTCGCCTCTGGCCGAAATTCCGTGAATAGATGCGGGCGCGCCTGCTAAGAAGCCGCTGTCTGCGCGACGCGATCGTCGCGGCCTTCGGTTGATTCCAGGCGCTCTTCGCGGCAGATAGGCGCGTCAACAGAGGAAGCGCCCATGCTGCACGTCAATTCCGCCTTCTCGCGCATCGGCGAGGAGAACGCCTTCGCCGTTCTCGCCCGGGCCGGCGAGCTGCAGCGGCAGGGCCGCGACATCATCAATCTCGGCATCGGCCAGCCGGACTTTTCGACGCCGCCGCACATCGTCGAGGCGGCCGTCAAAGCTTTACGCGATGGGCAGCACGGCTATACGCCGGCGACGGGCGTTCCCGTCCTGCGGGAAGCGGTCGCGGCCGATCTCAAGCGGCGCTTCAATGTCGAGGTCTCGCCCGATCTCGTCCTCATCGTTCCGGGCGGCAAGGTGACGATGTATATGGCGATCGTGATGTTCGGCGAGCCGGGCGCCGACATCCTCTATCCGGATCCGGGATTTCCGATCTATCGCTCGATGATCGAATATACCGGCGCGACCCCTATCCCAATTCCAGTGCGCGAAGAGAATAGCTTCGCCTTTTCCGCCGAAGAAGTCTTGAGCCTGATCACGCCGAAAACGCGGCTCATCATCCTCAATTCGCCAGCCAACCCGACAGGCGGCGTAACGCCGAAGGCGGAGATCGACAGGTTCGTAGCCGGCCTCGACCGCTGGCCTGACGTCGCGATCCTTTCCGATGAAATCTACGGCCAGATGACCTATGACGGTCTCGCCCACCAAACGCTGCTCGCATATCCGGAAATACGCGAGCGACTCATCCTGCTCGACGGCTGGTCGAAAACTTACGCGATGACCGGTTGGCGGCTCGGCTTTTCAGTGTGGCCGAAGCCGCTTTACGATAACGCGCGCAAACTCGCGGTCAATTCCTATTCCTGCGTCAATGCGCCGACGCAGTTCGCCGGCCTCGCCGCGTTGACGGGGCCGCAGGACGCGGTGCGGGACATGGTCGCTGAATTCGATCGCCGCCGCACCGTCGTTGTCGACGGGCTCAACAAGCTGCCGGGCGTGCGTGCGGCGACGCCGAAGGGCGCCTTCTACGCCTTTCCGAACGTCGCCGCGACTGGATGGAAGGCCAAGTCGCTCGCTTCAGCGCTGCTCGAAGACGCCGGCGTCGCGACGATCGGCGGACCGGATTTCGGCGTCTATGGCGAAGGCTTCATCCGCCTGTCCTACGCGAACTCGACCGAGAATATTGGGCGCGCGCTCGAACGGATCGGCGATTTCCTGAGCCGACGCAACCTGCCGCGGTGAGGGGCGCGCCGACAAACTCATCGACGAGGGCGGAGCCACGGATCAGGAGCCGGCATGAGCGCGCCGAGCTTGCCGCGGGAAACGCGCCGGCGCTTGCGGCGGCGGCGGATCGGCTTCGTCGCGCTGAGTCTGATCGCAATTTATCTCAGCCTCGCCTATGTCGCGCTTCCGGCTCTTTGGCGGCGCCACGAGCGTCAAAAGGGGCTCGACCCGCTGCCGATGACGACCGTCACCTCGCTCGGGATGCCCGGCGACGCGCTCAATGTCGGCCTCGAGGGCAGCGAGACGGATGTGATCTGCGCGATGCAAGCCGCCGGCTGGTCGCCGGCCGATCCGATCACGCTTAAATCAAGCCTTAAAATCACCGGCAGCGTCCTCTTCAACCGCCCTTATTCGAAAGCGCCGGTCAGCCCTCTCTTCTATCTCGGTCGCCGCGAAGACCTCGCTTTCGAGAAGCCGGCCGGCCGCAGCGCCGACACGCGGCATCACGTACGTTTCTGGAAGGTTCTCGACGCCGGCGACGACGGCCTGCCAGTATGGCTCGGCGCGGCGACATTCGATCGCGGAATCGGCGTCAGTCATTACACGGGCCAGGTCACGCATCATATCGCGCCGGACATCGACGCGGAACGCGACCTCCTCTCCGTCGATCTCGTCGCGGCCAACAAGGTCGATGCGAGCTACGAAACGAGCGGCGTGGAGCCTTCGATCGCGCTGCGCAATGGCGGCGGCGACTTCTATTACACGGACGGCGAAATCCGCTTCAGCAAGCTAACGCCTGGATGCGACAATCATAACGCGCAGCCGGCGACCTTGCCGACGCCGCCGCTCGTTCAGACCCGGGGCTGGATCTGGCGCAACATTGGGGCGCCGATCGCCTCCTTCTTCCATCGCGGCGCCTAGCCGGCGAAGACCACAGTCTTGTTGCGGTTGAGCAGCACCCGATCTTCGAGGTGATGGGCCAGCGCTCGGGCGAGCACCCGCCGCTCGATGTCGCGGCCCTTGCGCACGAGATCTTCGGGCGTGTCGCGATGCGTGATCATCTCGACGTCCTGTTCGATGATCGGGCCCTCATCGAGATCGGAAGTCACGTAATGGGCGGTCGCGCCGATCAGCTTGACGCCGCGCTCATGCGCCTGGTGATAGGGACGAGCGCCTTTGAAGCCGGGCAGGAAGGAGTGATGGATGTTGATCGCGCGCCCCTGCAGCTTGGCGACGAGGCCATCGGAGAGGATCTGCATATAGCGGGCGAGCACAACCACGTCGCATTTCGTCGCCCGCACCAACTCCCAGATCTGCGTCTCTTGCTCGAGCTTGGTTTGCTTCGTAACCGGCAAATAATGGAATGGGAGATCGCCGAAATCGATATGCGCGTAGGTCTCGCGCGAGTAATTGGCGCCGATCCCGACGACGTCCATCCTGAGTTCGCCGCTGCGCCAACGATAGAGCAGATCGACCAGGCAATGGTCGAAACGGGAGACGAGGATCAGGACGCGTTTTTTCTCGTCGCTCGGTCGCAGCGACCAAGTCATGGCGAAGGTTCCGGCGATCGCCTCGAAACGGCTGCGCAACGCGGCGTGCTCGATCGGCTCGGCGGCGGCGTCGAAAACGACGCGCATGAAAAAATTGCCGGTCTCGGTGTCGTCGAATTGCTGCGCATCGAGAATGTTCGCGCCGCTCTCGAACAGGCAGGTAGAGACCCTCGCGACGATGCCTGGCCGGTTGGCGCAGGAAAGAGTGAGAATATGTCGGGGCCCGGCCATTCGAATCGCCTCTGTTGGCGACGCTTTTGCGTCAACGCGGCCGCCAAGTGGCCGCAAGGACGGGTTGGCCGTCAAGAGGAACCCTCTGTTTAATAACGGCTCGCCTAAGCAAAAATGAGTTGGGGCCATCAGGAGGCCATGAAAGGCGCTGATTGAGTTTCCCGGGACTGCCGGTGTTAAACCGACCTCGCCGGCCGATGTCGGCAATCAGACGAGAGTCCATATGGCCAGAGGGCCAGAGCAATTCCTCGATCGGGCGGCGAGCGACGCGGTCGCGGCTTTCGCGCGGGTCGGCCGCGTCGCCTCGCCGTCGCCGATGAGGATCTACGCGATCGGCGATGTCCATGGCTGCGCCGATCTTCTCGCCGCGCTGCTTGCGGCCATTGCCGCGGCGCATCCGGCCGACCACGCCCTGAGAGCGATTTTCATCGGCGATCTCGTCGATCGGGGGCCCGATAGCGCCAAAACCGTCGCCATGGTCCGGGCGCTCCAGGAGGCGACGTCGACCGTCGTTTGTCTGCGCGGCAATCACGAGCAGATGATGATCGACTGGGCGCGTAAGGGCGACGGTCTGTGGCTCGTGAATGGCGGCCTCGAGACGATCGAATCCTTTAGCGGAATTGGCGACGAGAGCGGCCAAGCCATGGCGGAGGCGATCGAGTGGATGGAGCGGCTGCCGACTTGGCGCGAAGACGCCGGTCGAATCTATGTTCATGCCGGCCTTCGCCCCGCCGCGCCTTACGACCGGCAGAGCGACCATGACCGCCTCTGGATTCGCGAAGACTTTCTCGAAGTGGATCACGATTTCGGCAAACACGTGATCCATGGCCACACGCCTCGGCTTGACGGCCCCGAGCGACGGCCTTTCCGCACCAATATCGATACGGGCGCGGTCTATGGCGGCGCGCTGACCGCGGCCGTGCTCGACGAAACGTCGCCCGCGCCGTTGGATTTCTTGCGTATTCCGGCGTGAGCTAGTCTGGGCGAGCGAAACGGCGCCGCCTGTTGGGGTCGAGGATTGCGGCCGTGACCGAAAAACGTTTCTTCGAGCGCCGGCTTGATTGTTCTCCTATTCAGGAGTATTTGTAATCAACAATAGGATATGCCGATGAGCCACGTTTCCGCTTATCCTCAGACGCGCTATCCGCCCTCGCCCATCGTCGATCTCACGTCGAAAGGAGAGCGCGAGCGCCTCAGCCCGGCCGCCATCCGGACCTTCTTCAACATTATGGGCCATTGGGGGGTCCGCGACGAGGACGCTCGGACGCTGCTCGGCGGGATATCGAATGGCCCCTTTTACGAAATGAAGAAGAACCCCGACCGGACGCTTGATGCGGACCGGCTGACCCGCATTTCATACGTGATCGGCATCTTCAAAGCGCTGAACATCCTCTACTCGAAGAAGCTGGCCGACAAATGGGTCCAGCTCCCGAACGAAAATCCGATTTTCGGGGGCCGAACGCCCTTGGCTTACATGATGAAGGGCGGACAGGCGGCGATGCAAACCGTGCGCCGGCTGCTCGACGCCCGTCGAGGCGGGATGTGAATCTGCCGCGGACGAGTCTGATCCGACAATACGACACGCATCGCCTCATCCCCGCCAAATACAGCGCCAGCGGCGACAGTGTGCTCGTCCGCGCCGCGGCCAGCGATGCAGACCTGCCGCAAATCTTCGACCTCGACAACGCCACCAACGATCGGCTGCTTGCCGAGAACGGCCTCCTGCCGGGCGTCAGCGTTCACGAGCTTGTCTTCGGCGTGCCTTATTACCGCATCGTGAACGCCGCGTTCTGCCACGCCCATCCGCTCGGCAGCCGTTTCAACGGGCCAGATCGCGGCGCGTGGTACGGGGCGTTTGAGCTGGACACGTCGCAGGCCGAAATCGCCTATCACAAGAGCCGGGAGCTCCTCGAAGTCGGATGGCTCGAGGAGGAGGCGGTCTACGACGATTATCTCGCCGATTTCAGCGCCGATTTTCACGATATCCGCGGCGCGGAGGCCTTTCGAGCTTGTTTGGATCCCGAGAGCTATGTCGCCTCGCAGGAACTTGCCGAGCAACTCCTTGAGGCCGGAGCGCTCGGCATCGTCTATCCGAGCGTTCGGAAACGAGGCGGGACATGCCTGGCCTGCTTCCGGCCGACGCTGGTCACTAATGTGCGCAAGGACGGCGCTTATGTCTTCCGGTGGGAAGGAAAGCCGACGCCGATCATCGCGCCTTGCGGAGCGGCGCCGCTCAGCGCGGGCGGAGCGCTTGGGCTGCGCGGGCGATGACGATCGCCTCGCCTTGTCCGCCGGACAGTCAGGCGACGTCGATGGAGGGAATTCGCACTTGTCTCGGCGTTCAAATTTCGAACGCGATCATTGGCGCGGCGCGCAGCGCGCCAAATAAAAATGCCGCTAAGCAGACGCTTAGCGGCGTTCCGACTCCGTTACGATGGGCTAGGTATTGTGGAGTTGACGTATTCGGGGCCGGCTCACGCTTCGGCGAACAAGCGCGGAAATAGAACATCTAGGGTGTCCGCCGGGAAGCGAAGCGAGACCGCGCCCTTCGGTGTGTCCGACGCAAGCAGGCCGGCGTCGATGACTTCCTTCAGCACGCGCCGTGCACTGCGCTCCGGCAATCCGGTAATCCTCGCGATCTCGCCCCGCTCGAACTCGCCGCGAATAAGTGCTTCCTCGAGCAACCGTGTCGCTTCCGGCTTCAATGCATCGCTTCGCGCGACATAGGTTCGGAGGCGCTTCGCAAGAGCGTCGATCTCGAACAGGCCCGACATGAAATTCACCTGGTCAAGGCACACCCGGAGAAACCACAGCACGAACTCATTGAGGGCACGAAGCGAGAGATTGCCTCGCCCGTCGAGATCGCCCTGCCGCGGCGTGTCGGCGTAATCCATCATCCGCTTGTATTCCGAGCGACTTTCGAGCCCGCGTGAAAGGCCGCGCGAGATCGACCACAGCCCATGCGCGCCGATTCCCGCAATGAGCGCCATCGCGTGACTCATCAATCGGCTTACGCGTCCATTGCCGTCCGGAAACGGGTGAATGTAGTTGAAGCGATGATGCGCCGCGGCCATCGCCATCAGTCGTCCGGCCGTCCCAAGGGGCGCCAGCCGATAGCGTTCGGCGAAATATGCCATGAAGTCCGGAACGCGCGCGCTGGATGGCGGCTCGTGCCGACCATCCGCAACGTCGTGCTCGGGCTGCGAACGCCATTCACCCGGCGCCATCATGAACTCGCGACCAGCGCCGCGGATGCGGAGCATGTCTTCGGTTGCGCCCTTGTAGAACTCGCGGTGCAGCCAACGCAGAAAATCCGACGCAGCCGGCTCGCCAAGCTTTCCTTTCTCGGCCAGGCGATCGATCTCGGCCTGTAGCCGCACGTGCGCCGCCGCTTCGATTTGCAGGTTGCGGCGTTCCTTGTCGCGATCGAGATCGCCGGCGAGGGCGCGCTCGATGTCTTTGGGGCGCGTGTTATGGCCCTCGATTAGGTTGCTGTAATAGGTGTTCGCAATCCGCATGAGGTCCGCGAGGTTGGCCGCTGTGCGGGGATGAAGCGCCTGCCCGAGCTTGGTCGCCGCAGCAACGAGATCGGCAATGGCGTCGGTCAACGCCTCGGTCGCCTCCTCGGGCCGGGCCGGCTCTATGCGCTGGGCGGTTTCAGGCGTCATTTTGGCCGATTCTGCAAATCCTCAGACGTTTGAAGATAAAGGAAAAATCGTGCCTATGCGAGGTCGTTGGCCGATCTTTTGGCCGATCTTGCAGGCGCTGGCATTTGGCCGGCTTGGGCGGCCCGCCAACCTGCTGATTTCCCGAGGCTTTGCAATCCAGCCGGGCGTCCTTGGCCGATCATTAGGCCGATCAGCCCGAGGGCATATCTTGCCGCTTTCTGCCTGTTTCCGCCTAAGCGCTCCCGCTCGAAAGAGCATCTTGCCTGTCGCGAAGCCCCACCGCTCAGGCGGCGGCGGCTACTGCGCCGGATCAATTTGCGGAGGTATTGGCGAGTTGACAAACGAACGCCCCGGACTTGCGTCCGGGGCGCTTGTTCAACCCCTGGTACTTTCAAGGGGAATTTGGTTGCGGGGGCAGGATTTGAACCTGCGGCCTTCAGGTTATGAGCCTGACGAGCTACCGGGCTGCTCCACCCCGCGTCAAAAAGGGGGCGTATGGCCAATGGCTAAATCCGACGCCATTCGTCACGCGCGTTTCGCGAAAGAGGAATTTACGCCCTTGGCAGGCCTGGCGGCGACCTACTCTCCCAGGTCTTAAGACATAGTACCATTGGCGCTAAGGCGTTTGACGGCCGAGTTCGGGATGGG
>JAJPHH010000098.1 GCA_021325385.1 Alphaproteobacteria bacterium | reverse complement strand
GAGATCGGGCCGCTCAAGATCAAGATTTCCGGCTGCATCAACGCCTGCGGCCATCATCACGTCGGCCATATCGGCATTCTCGGCCTCGAGCGCGCCGGCGAAGAGACTTATCAGATCACGCTCGGCGGATCGGGCGACGAGACCGCTTCGCTCGGCCAGATCACCGGCCCCGGCTTTTCGTACGAGAACGTGGTCGACGCGGTCGAGACGATCGTTTCGACTTATATGGGGCTCCGTCGCGATCCGAACGAGGACTTTCTCGCCGCGTATCGCCGCGTCGGCATGGCGCCGTTCAAGGAGGCGCTCTACGAGCGCAGCGCCGGACAGGACATCTGAGAATGAGCGCGCATGACATCAAGCTGTTCGGCGATCAGATCGCGGCTTCGCGCATCGAGCTGAAATTCGCCGGCCTCAAGGCGGCCTCGCTGCTCAGGCTGGCGATCCAGGAATTGTTTCCCGGCCGCATTGCGCTCGTCTCCAGCTTCGGGGCCGAGTCCGCCGTGCTGCTGCACATGGTCGCCGAGATCGACAAGGCGACGCCGGTCGTATTTGTCGATACCGGCCAGCTTTTCCCAGAGACCTTGGCCTATCGTGACGAACTCTGCGCTAGGCTCGGCTTGACCAATGTCATCGTCGCGACGCCGAACGAGGCGCTGCTGGCGAACGAGGACCCCGAGAAATTCCTGTTCGCCAGCGATCCCGACCGCTGCTGCGAGATTCGCAAAGTCCTGCCGCTCGCCGAAGCGCTCGAAGGGTACGAGGCCTGGATCACCGGCCGCAAGGGTTACCAAAGCGTGACGCGGTCGACCTTGCCGCTGTTCGAAGCCGAAGGCGAGCGGGTGAAGGTCAATCCGCTCGTCGGTTGGAGCGCGACCGACATTCTCGACTATATCAAACGCGCCGGCCTCCCGCCGCATCCGCTCGTCGCCAAGGGCTATCCGTCGATCGGCTGTTTGCCCTGCACGACGCCGGTCCGGCCCGGCGAAGATGCGCGCGCCGGCCGCTGGCGCGGCCGCGGCAAGATCGAATGCGGCATACATGTCGGCGCGCTCAGCAGCGCCGGGCAGGACATCTGACATGGCCGTGTGGCGCCGAGAGGGTTTCGCCGAGGATGTTTGGACCAAGCTCGCCGACGGCGACGCTTTGCCGTCGGCCGGCGCAATCATCGTCAGCGCGGCGCGCTGGCGCGCCGAGCGCGAGGCGTTGAGCGGCCGCGCCGATCCGGTCGGCGTCGCGATTTCCCCCGGCAAGCAGGCGTACGAGCATTTGCGCGAGGCCGCGGAGCGGCCGCTCGTCGCGCTGGAATTCCCGAAATTCGCCGACGGCCGCGCCTTCTCGCTCGCGCAATTGCTGCGCCAGCGCTACGCGTTCAAGGGCGAGTTGCGGGCGATCGGCGACGTGCTGCTGGACGAGTTGGCGCTGATGCTGCGCTGCGGCTTCGATAGCTTCGAGATTACCAACGAGCCGACTTTGCGCGCGCTGGAGCGAGGTTGGAAGCCGCCGGTGTCGCTGTACTATCAACCCAGTCTCGTACGTGAGGCGCCGGCCGGCGCGCGGCCATGGCTGAGGCGCGCGGCTAATTCGGTCGGCTGATCGGCGGTCTTGTTGAAGTTTATAGGGTCCTGAACTAGACTAGTCGCCGACCGGTAGGAGTGCTTCCATGACCAGAATCGGCGCCTATGAGGCGAAGACGCGGCTGTCGGAAATTCTCGACCGAGCGGAAAAAGGCGAAGAATTCGAGATAACAAAGAACGGTCGCGCCGTCGCCAGGATCGTGGGTCTCGCCAGCGAGCGTCGCCGTGCCGCCCTTGCGGCGGCGGCGCGGATGCTCGCGCGGTTGGACGACGCAGAGCGCGACGGTCAAACGGCCAAGATCGACTGGGACGAATTCAAACGAGAAATGATTGAGGAAGAGGAGGCCGAGCTGGACGCGAAGCTGAATTCGTGGCGCTCGTAATTGATGCTTCGGTCGCCGTCGGTTGGATTGCGCCGTCGCAATCAAACGCGCTGACCCGCGCCGCCTTGAAAGCGGCCGCGGAGTCCGGCGGCGTCGTACCGGCTCATTTCGCGATGGAAGTCTTGCGAGCGTTGCGGCGGTTGGAGAGACGCCGGTTGCTTCAGTCGAAGGCGCTCGTGACCGGCCTCCAGGACCTCGAGCAAATTGGCTTGCGTGTCGATGACGCCAATCCGATCGAGAGACTCGTCGCCATCCACAAAATTGCCGAGCAAAACGGCTTGACCGCGGCGGACGCAGCGTATCTCGATCTGGCGACGCGCGCCGGCATGGCCATCGCGACAATCGACTCGGCGCTGGCGCGCGCGGCGGAAGTGATCGGCGTCGCTCTCTTTGGCCTATAGACGAGTTTAATCGAGACGCCTGCCTGCCGAGCGGTTTCGAATGCAACGTCGAACCGTCATTTCTGCAACCGCGCGATCAAGCTCGACGTGTCCCAGCGCCCGCCGCCCATTGTTTGCACTTCCGAGTAAAACTGATCGACCAGGGCGGTGACCGGCAAATGCGCGCCGTTGCGGCGCGCTTCTTCCAGGCAGATGCCGAGGTCCTTGCGCATCCAATCGACGGCGAAGCCGAAATCGAACTTTCCGTCGATCATAGTCTTGGCGCGGTTGTCCATCTGCCAGGACTGGGCCGCGCCCTTTGAGATCACGGCGACGACGGCCTCGACGTCGAGCCCCGCCTGGCGGCCGAATTGCAGGCCCTCGGCCAGGCCCTGCACCAGCCCGGCGATGCAAATCTGGTTAACCATCTTGGTCAATTGCCCGGCGCCCGGTCCCCCCATGAGGCGGCAGGCGCGGGCATAGGCGGCGATGACCGGCTCGGCCTGCGCGTAAGCGGCGGCGTCGCCGCCGCACATCACCGTCAAGGCGCCGTTCTCGGCGCCCGCCTGGCCGCCGGAGACCGGCGCATCGATGAAATGGAGGCCGCG
This sequence comes from Alphaproteobacteria bacterium, assembly GCA_021325385.1. Lineage (GTDB taxonomy): Bacteria > Pseudomonadota > Alphaproteobacteria > Rhizobiales > Beijerinckiaceae > Roseiarcus. The sequence goes on along the minus strand of JAJPHH010000098.1, from coordinate 3,111 downwards.
CTTTCTCGCCTCGTCATGGAGTTCGCGGGCGACCTGCGCCGAAGCCGTCGTATGGTCGATGAAGATCGCGCCCGGCTTCATGCCGGCGAAAGCGCCGTCCGGTCCGAGCGCGACGCTGCGCAGATCGTCGTCATTGCCGACGCAGGCGAAGACGAAGTCGCAATCCCTCGCCGCTTGGCGTGGGCTAGGCGCGGCGGCGCCGCGATGCTCGGCGACCCAGCGCTCGGCCTTGGCCGCGGTTCGGTTGTAGACCGTCGTCGCATGGCCCTTGGCCTTCAGATGCCCGGCCATCGGATAGCCCATCACGCCTAAGCCGAGAAACGCCGCCTGAGCCAAAGGGAAACTCCTTTTGCGAATCCGTCGTGCGAAGGCTCTCCTTAAGACCTTCTAGGCGGCAAGGCGAGACGGGCCGCATCAAGCGGATTTGGCTTTCGCGCGCGCGCTTTCCAGTTCCGCCGGGGTGTTGAGATTGGCGAACGCGTCTTCGGACGGGAACCGCGCCCGCGCGGCGTCGTGGGCGATCAGGAACTCGCGCGCGCTGCGTCCGCCGCGGTCGAGATAGGCGCGCAGCGGCACAAGCAAGTCCGTGCGCCACAGAGCGAAGAGGGGTTCGACGCCGCGCGGACTTTCCGCGACCGCGGCCGGAGCGCCCGCCGCCGCCTGCGCCTCGGCCAGGCGGAGGACAAAATCGCCCGGCGCGAAGGGCGCGTCGCATGGCGCGGTCGCGACCAGCGGCAAGCCCTGACGCTCGGCGTAAGCGAGCGCCGCAGCAACCCCGGCGAGCGGTCCAGCGTCGCGATCCGCCGCAGCGTCGGCGAGGACCGGCAGGCCGAAGGCGGCGAAGCGGTCAGGACCGCCATTCGCGCTGATCGCCAGCGCGGCGACCTGGGGACGCAGGCGCGCGATCGCCTGGGCGAGGAGCGGGCCGCCGCCGAACGCGACGAACGCCTTGTCGGCGCCCATCCGAGTCGATCTTCCGCCCGCCAGGACGACGCCGAGAATTGAGCCGGCAGCCGACAAGCGATTTGCTCCGCTTCGAGGCCGCGCAACGGCCCGCCGATTTTTTACGCAAGCTTGCGCCGCAATTTAGCGCTGGATCGATTATATAGATCGCGGCGTTTCTTAGGCTACGGATGGAGTTCATGAGCGCCGGACGTCGTCACTTCCTCGCCGGACTGGGCCTCGCGACGGCGGGCCTCGCGGTCCCAAAGCCGGCGCTCGCCGATCCCGCGCCTGAAACCCATTGGCGGTTGACCTCCAGCTTCCCGCCGACCCTCGATCTCATCTATGGCGGCGCCCAGACTTTCGCCTCGACCCTGTCGGACTTAACCGACGGCCGTTTCACCGTCACGGTGCTGCCGGCCGGCGAAGTCGCCGGCGCGCTCGACGCGATCGACGCCGTGTCGAACGGCGTCGCCGAATGCGCCCATACCGCGCTGCATTACTATTGGAACAAGGACCCCACTTTCGTCTTCGGCTCGTCGACGCCGTTCGGCATGAACGCTCGCCAGCACACGGCGTGGCTGATGGAAGGCGGCGGCGGCGACCTGATCAACGATTTCCTTGCGCCGCATAAGGTCTTCGCGCTGCCGGCCGGCAATACCGGCGGCCAGATGGCCGGCTGGTTCCGTAAAGAAGTGAAGGCGCCGAGCGATCTGCAGGGCATGAAGGTGCGGATCGGCGGCTTCGCCGGCAAGGTCTTTCAACTGCTCGGCGCCGAACCGGTCGCCATACCGAAGGACAACGTCTATTCCTCGTTCGAATCGGGCGCGCTCGACGCGATGGAATGGGTCGGCCCGTACGACGACGACAAGTTCGGCGAGCGCAAGGACGGCGAGAAGCAGATCCTCGCCAAGGTCGCGCCTTATTATTACTATCCCGGCTGGTGGCGCGGCGGCATGCAGCTCCACCTCGTCGTCAATCGCGAGAAATTCGACGCGCTGCCAAAGAGCTTCCAGGCTGCGATACGCGCCGCGGCGAACGTCGCCAACGCTTCCGTGCAAGCCAAATACGACGCCGCCAATCCGGCCGCGTTGAAGCGTCTGGTCGTCGGCGGAGCGGAATTGCGGCTCTTTCCTCAGGAGGTGCTCGAAGCCTGCTACAAGACTGCGAGCGATCTCTACGCGCAGCTCTCGGCGGAGAACGCCAATTTCAAGAAGATCGCCGACGCCTACATGACGTTTCGCAACGACCAGTATCTCTGGTGGCAAGTCGCCGAATATTCTTTCGACAATTTCATGATCCGGCAGAGAAGGGCGAAGAGCTAAGAACTTTAGCGGCGGCCGGGTAAATACAGCTTTGTGAACTTTGCGCGCCCTTAGTGATCTTCGTGTTTAAAATTTCAACACGAAGATCACGAAGTACCCACGAAGAACACTAAGGCGCCTCTCACGCCGCGACGCGCGCGTCCTCGTAGTCGGCCGCCTCCGTTTCGTCGGCGCCGCGCGTCCGCCACAGCGCCGAGAGGACCGTCGCCACCGCCATATTCAAGATGACGGCCGTCAGGCCATTGTAAACGGCGAAGCTCGCGAGGCTGAGCTTGCCGACGAGGGGAATATCCCAAACGAGCGGATGAACTGCGACCCACGCCGTCGGGCCCCAGGATAGCGCCGTGCCGACGATCATGCCGACGGCCCAGCCGATCAGCAGCGCCGGGCCGGCGTACCAGCGGGTGAACAGGCCGAAAATGATCGCCGGAAAGATCTGCACCATCCACACGCCGCCGAGCAATTGCAGATCGACCGCGAATTGCGTCGGAATGAACAGGATGACGGCGAGAGCGCCGACCTTGACGATCAGCGAGACGAGCTTGGCGAGGAAGGATTCTTCGCTTCCTGTCATCGCCGGATGGACGAACGGCTTCCAGATGTTGCGCGTGAACGTGTTGGCCGCGCCGATCGACATGACCGCGGCCGGCACCAAAGCGCCGATCGCGATCGCCGCGAAGCAGAAGCCGGCGAACCAGTCGGGGAACATCCTCAGCACGAGTTGCGGCACCGCGTCCTGCGGATTGGCGACTTTGACGCCGGCCGCATGCGCCATCATGCCCATCAGCGCGATCAGGCCGAGCAGGAACGAATAGGCCGGCAGCGTCATCGTGTTGCGGCGAAT
>JAJPHH010000200.1 GCA_021325385.1 Alphaproteobacteria bacterium | reverse complement strand
CCGCCCGACCCGCTCGCCATGGCGCGCGACAATTGGCGCGGCTTTTCCGATCTCTTCGCCGCCAATATGCGCCATGCCGGCCTTTTGCGCATCGATCACGCGATGGGGCTGACCCGGCTCTTCGTCGTGCCGGACGGCGCCAAGCCTGCGGACGGGGCTTATATTTCGTACCCTCTGCGAGACCTGGTCGGCCTGCTCGCGCTCGAGAGCCATAAGCGAAAATGCGCCATGGTCGGCGAAGACCTCGGCACCGTGCCGGAAGGCTTTCGAGAAGTTCTCGCCGAGGCGGATATGCTCGGCACGCGCGTTCTATGGTTCGAAAAGGAAGCCGACGCGTTCCGCTTGCCCGCGACCTATCCCGCCCTCTCGGTCGCTTGCGCCTCGACGCATGACCTGCCGACGATCGCCGGCTGGTGGAGCGGGGCGGAAATCGCCGAGCGAAGCGCGCTTGGCCTGATCGACGCGGCGATGAAAGAGCGGCAAACCGCGGCGCGCGAGGACGAGAAACGCGCGCTCGTGGCGGCGCTCGTCGCGGCCGGGCTTCTCCGCGACCCGCCCGATCTGGCTGCGCCCGCCTCCGACGCGCTCGCCGCCGCGATCCATGCTTTCATCGCCCGCGCGCCGTCGCTCCTCGCCTTAGGGCAAGCCGACGATCTCGCCGGCGAGACGATCGCCACAAATCTTCCTGGCACGGACCGCGAGCGGCCGAATTGGCGACGCCGGCTGCCCGACGACACCCAGACTCTGTTCTCGTCAGCGAGGGCGCGGGCCATCCTTGCGGCGCTCGAAGCAGCGCGGCCGCCGGATTTCGACCCGAAGACCGCGGCGTGATACTTCTCCCGATCCCGTCATTGCGAGCGACGCGAATCAGCCCGTCGTGGCGCTCAGCCTTGCGATTGGATTTGCTTCGTCGGTTCGCTGCTTGCAATGACTTGGATAGACCTGCGGCGTCGGAGCAGCAATGAGCGCCAAGAAGAAACGTCTCGAAGATTTGCGCAGCTTTCGCTGGTTCGGGCCGCAGGATCTACGGTCCTTCGGCCATCGCTCGCGCCTGCTTCAGATGGGGTACGACAAGCAGGATTTCGCCGGCAAGCCGGTGATCGCCGTCGTCAACACCTGGAGCGACATCAATCCTTGCCACGCCCATTTCAAGGCGCGCGTCGAGGACGTGAAGCGCGGCGTGCTGCAGGCGGGCGGCTTTCCAATCGAATTGCCGGCAATGTCGCTGTCGGAAACCTTCGTCAAGCCGACAACCATGCTCTACCGCAATTTTCTCGCGATGGAGACCGAGGAGCTGATCCGCTCGCACCCTGTCGACGGCGTCGTGCTGATGGGCGGCTGCGACAAGACGACGCCGGCTCTGCTGATGGGCGCGATCAGCGCCGATCTGCCGGCGATCTTCATGCCGGCCGGGCCAATGCTGCGCGGCGCCTATCGCGGCCAAAGCCTCGGCAGCGGCTCGGACGTCTGGAAATATTGGGACGAGAAGCGCGCCGGCAAGATCAGCGAGGCGGAGTGGCGCGAGATGGAGGCGGGGATCGCGCGCTCCTACGGCGTCTGCATGACGATGGGCACGGCGGCGACAATGACAGCGTTGGCGGAAGTCCTCGGTATGACGCTGCCCAACGCCTCTTCGATTCCCGCAGCCGATTCCGCGCATATCCGCATGGCGGCGGAGACTGGGCGGCGCGCCGTCGAGATGGTCTTCGAGGACCTGAAGCCGTCGGACATTCTCGCCTCGGCGTCGTTCGACAACGCCATCGTCGCGCTGATGGCGCTCGGCGGCTCGACCAACGCGATCATCCATCTGATCGCGCTGGCGCGGCGGGCGGGCTTCGCTCTCGATCTGCGCCGCTTCGACGAGATCGCGCGACGCACGCCCGTCATCGCCAATATCCGCCCGACCGGCCAATTCCTGATGGAGGATTTCTGGTACGCCGGCGGGCTCAAAGCGTTTCTATCGACGCTGGCGCCGTTGGTCGATCTCGAACAAAGAACGGTGAACGGCCGCACGCTCGGCGAGAACATAGACGGCGCCAAGGTCTGGCGCGACGAAGTGGTGCGCCCGCTCAACGATCCGGTCGCGGGAAGCGACGGCCTCGCCGTACTCACCGGCAATCTTGCGCCGCGCGGCGCGGTGATGAAGCCGGCCGCGGCCGAGCCGCGCCTGCGCCGGCATCGCGGCCCGGCGCTCGTCTTTGCGAGCTATGACGAAATGGCCGAAGCGGTCGAGCGCGACGATCTTCCGGTCACGCCCGATCATGTCCTCGTCCTGCAGAACGCCGGCCCGCAAGGCGCGCCCGGCATGCCGGAATGGGGCATGCTGCCGATCCCGAAAAAGCTGGTGCGCGAAGGCGTGCGCGACATGCTGCGCATTTCCGACGCGCGGATGAGCGGCACGAGCTACGGCGCCTGCGTGCTGCATGTCGCGCCGGAAGCCTATATCGGCGGGCCGCTGGCGCTGGCCAAGACGGGCGACATGATCGCAGTAGACGTCGACAAGCGCAGTCTCACGCTGGACGTTTCCGACGACGAGCTTGCCCATCGCCAGGCCGCCCTCGCCCCCCGCCCGCCGCGCCTCGCGCGCGGCTATGGCGCGCTGTTCGCGCGCAGCATCGGCCAAGCCGACGAAGGTTGCGATTTCGATTTTCTGCTGCGCGGCGAGGCTCTGCCCGAGCCGGAGATTCATTAACCGAGCTGCGGCGAAGCAATTGCGCGACGGATGAGCCGGCCTATGCCAAATTGCGATTGCGGCATCTTCAAAAGACGATTCCGCGGCAGCGTCTGGCGGGAGATGGTGCCGCCGGCCTGAACCTGCTTCGACGGGCGTCATCGAGAGCTTTCAAAATGAGCGTTTACGAACTCGCCCGCGTTCCGCGCATTACGGCCGGCCTCGGCGCGCGCGAGAAGATCGGCGCTCTCGTCGCTGGCGAGGATAAGCCGCATGCGCTGCTCGTCGCCGACCCTGGCCTCAAAGTGACCGGCCTGATCGACGAAACAATCGCGCAATTGCGTAGGGCCGGCGCGTCGGTCACCGTCTTCACGTCCTTTCAAAGCGATCCAACGATCGCTCAAGCCGACGCCGCCGCAGAGATCGCCCGACGCGAAAAGGCGAGCGTCGTCGTCTGCCTGGGCGGCGGCTCGGCGCTCGACCTTGGCAAGACCGTCGCCGCGATCGCGCTCGAACATCATTCGGCCGACCGCTACGCGCTCGCCGCCCATCCTCTCCCGTCGCGCGGCTTGAAGAAAATCTGCGCGCCGACCACGTCCGGCACGGGCTCCGAGACGACTCGCACCGCCATTCTAACGAGAGAGGATCACGCCAAGGTCTGGCTGTGGGGTGACGAGATCAAGGCGGACGACGTCGTGCTCGATCCCGAATTGACCGTGAGCCTGCCCGCGCCGCTGACGGCCGCGACCGGGATCGACGCTCTCGTCCACGCAGTCGAGGCGGCGACCAATCGCAACGCCAATAAAGCGGCCGATCTTTTCGCGCACGAGGCGATTCGCCTCGTCGGCCGCCATTTGCTGCGCGCCATCGAGCAGCCGCGCGATCTTGAGGCGCGCGAGGCGCTGCAATGGGCCGCGGCCTATGGCGGGATCGCCATCGACAATTGCGGCACGGCGATCGCCCACGCGCTCGGTCACGCAATGGGCTCGCTGCGGCCGATCCATCACGGCCGCGCGGTCGGGATCGCCATGTTGGCGAGCCTGCCTTGGAACGTCGAGGGCAACGCGGCCTTCGCCGGTTGCGCGGCCGACCTGGGCGGCGAGAGGAGCGCGACAGGATTCATCGCGGCCTACGAGCGCCTGCTGCGCGCGACTGGCATGAAGCTTTCGCTCGCAGAGGAATTCAGGGGCGTCTCGGCGGCCGACCTCGCGGAACAGACCGCGCGCCCGGAAAACTCGGCGATGCGCGCGTCGAATCGGCGCGAGTCGAGCCAAGCCGACCTGCTGAAGCTCGCGGGGGCGGTTCTGGCGCTTGCATAGTTCGAAAACGATTTGAGGCCGTCATTGCGAGCGAAGCCTCCATTCACAGGCGGAGCGCCACGAGCGGATTGCATCGTCGCTTCGCGGTCCGCGCCTCGCAGCGCGGGATGATCTCGGCTTATCCGGGGAGTTCGCCAATGATCGATCGCTTCCAACCCCTCGCGACGGCGCCGAAGCCGACGATCACGGCGATCGAGATCACCCGTCATCGCCTTCATTTCGATCCGCCGTTCCATGCGAGCTGGGACACCAAACCGCGGACCTATTGGGACGCGGCGATCGTCCGCGTCCATACCGATCTCGGCGTGACCGGAATCGGCTCGGGCGACATGATGCTCGGCTTCGAGGGCCATGAGCCCCTTTTCGTCGGCCAGGATGCTTTGGCGATCGAGCGCCATTGGCGCGTGCTCAACAACATCAATTTCCATTGGGGCCGCTGCTGGCCGCTCGACATCGCGCTCTGGGACCTCGCCGGCAAGATCGCCGGCCAGCCCTGCTGGAAGCTGGTCGGCGGCCTGTCGGACCGCGTTAAGGCTTATGCGTCGTCAGGAGCCCTTCGCGGCCCTTCGCAACTCGCCGACGCCGCCGAGGCCTATCTCGCCAAGGGTTTTTCGGCTCTGAAGATTCGCTTCCATCGCGGCGATTGGCGCGCCGACGTGAAGGCTCTCGAAGCGGTGCGCGGCCGCGTCGGCGACCGGCTCGATCTGATGGTCGATTGCAATCAGGGCTGGCGCATGTCCTGGGACACTTATGCGTCCTGGTCGCTGAAGGACGCGGTGAAAGTGGCGCGCGAACTGGAGCGGCTCGGCGTCTATTGGATGGAGGAGCCGCTGCATCGCGGCGATCGCGACGGCATGCGCCGGCTTCGCGACATGACCGAGATTCGAATCGCCGGCGGCGAGATGACGCGCGAGCTTTACGAGTTCCGCGACCTCATCGACGAGGGCTGTCTCGACGTCCTGCAACCGGACGCCGCGTTGGTCGGCGGCCTGACCGGCCTGCGCCGCGTCGCGCTGATGGCGCAGGAGCACAACCTCGTCTTCACCCCGCATACTTGGACGAATGGGATCGGCGTCGTCGCCAACGCGCACTTGACCGCGGGCCTCGCCGACGCTCCGTTCCTCGAATATCCTTACGATCCGCCCGAATGGGATGTGGATCGCCGCGACTACATGATGCGCGAACCCTTGAAGATCAGCGCGGACGGAAATATCGTGCTCAGCGACAGGCCCGGCATGGGCTACGAACTTGATGAAGAGAGGCTCGCGAAAACGCGCATCGGATAGGTTGAGGTTGATTACGTCCAAACGCGCGTCGTCTCGAGGGGGCGACGATGGATCGGAAATGGTTGCCGCTTAACGCCCTGCGCGCTTTCGAAGCCGCGGGTCAGCATTTGAGCTTCACGGCAGCCGCAAACAGTCTGACGGTGGCGCAAAGCGCGGTTAGCCGCCATGTCATCGTCCTGGAGAACTTTCTCGGCGTCACGCTGTTCGAACGCCGGCCGCAGCAATTGGTGCTGACCGAGGCCGGTCGGCACATCTTGCCGGTGGTGACGAAATCTTTTGACCGCATCGACCAGGCGCTGAGCGAAGTCATCAAGGAAAAGGGCCGGCCGAAACGCGTGCTGAAAGTCGCGCTGCCGACGACCTTCGCCCATCGCTTGGCGATCCCGATCTTGCGCGACTTCCGCGCCGAGAACCCGGGCATCACTCTGGAGATCGTCTCCAAGCCGAGCAGCGGCGCCGAGGTCGACGGCGATGTCGACATCGCTATCGTCTATTCCGAGCCGCGGGTCACCGACGCGATTCTCGATCTCCTTTGGATGGTCCGCTCGACCATCCTCTGCAGCCCGAAATTGCTGCAGGGCGTCGACCGTACCGATCCCGCCCGGCTGATCGCCTCCTGCGACCTTCTCCATGTCAAGGTCGAAGACCGGCCGCGCCACTTCTTCTGGGAAATGTTGACCCGCTCGCTGGGACGGCCGGATTTGCCGGTCGATCGCGGCCTCGTCTTCGACACCGCTCAGCTCGCGGTGCAATACGCCCTTTCGGGCGACGGCCTGGTCCTCGCCGATCCAATGCTCTTCCAAGAGGAGATACGATCCGGCCGGCTGGTCAGGCCTTTCGATATCGGCGTCGAAGAAGGCTACGGCTATTACCTGACAACCCATCCGGAAGACCTCAACAACGAGGCCGTGGCGCTGTTCCGCTCCTGGCTGATCGCGCGTTTCTCGACCGAAACGTCGGAAACCGCCGCGCCGCCCACCGCGCCGACTGCGCCCGCGGTCGATATTCAGGACGCCGAACGGCCCAAGCTGCGCGCGGCAAAGTAGACACGCCTCCGGTGATCTTCGTGCTCTCTTAGTGTCCTTCGTGTTGAATCTTAAACACGAAGGACACTAAGAGAGCACGAAGACCACAAAGATCATTTCTCCCATGCAGGTCGGCCGGCTCACCATTGACGAGAGCGAGATCAGCGAGACCTTCGTTCGCGCGTCCGGTCCCGGCGGCCAGAATGTCAACAAGGTGGCGTCTGCGGTCGAATTACGCTTTGACGCGCGCCGTTCGAAGGGCCTGCCGGACGAGGTCGCCGCGAGGCTGCAGCGCCTCGCCGGCTCGCGCCTGACGCAGGACGGCGTCATTGTCATTTTCGCTCAGCGCTTCCGCAGTCAGGAGCGCAACCGCGCCGACGCGCGCGAAAGACTCGCCGCGCTGCTGACTGAGGCGCAGAAGCGACCGACGATACGCCGGCCGACGCGGCCAACTGAGGCTTCGAAGGAGAAGCGATTGGAGACGAAGAGCCGGCGCGGGCGGATCAAGAATTTGCGCCGCGCCGCAACGGACGATCAGTGAATTGGATCGGCCGGCGGTCTTAAGTTCCGTCAGCGCCGCGGCCTGCTCCGCAGCACGACGCCGCCGAGCCCGCGGCCCGCTCGGCCTGGATCGGCGGGCAAGGCGCCGAACCATAAGAACAGAAGACGCAGCATTCGTCTTGTTTTGGCTTCAGCAAAGTCCCGCAGCCTTTGCATTCGTAGAAGACCAAGCAGGCGTTGACCGGCATGCTCTCGACGGCCTGATGGCGGCAAATCGGACAAGTCACGACGGATGTCAGCTCGATCGTCAGCGGGACTTTGGCTTCGGCCGATCCGGTCTGAACGCCCGCGGACGTCATCGCCTCACCGCGTCGGCATCGGGTGTTCGCCGCGGTAATCGTAGAACCCGCGCTGCGTCTTGCGGCCGAGCCAGCCCGCTTCGACATATTTCACCAGCAACGGGCAAGGCCGGTATTTGGAGTCGGCGAGGCCTTCGTGCAGCACCTGCATCACGGCAAGGCAGGTGTCGAGGCCGATGAAATCGGCGAGCTGCAGCGGTCCCATCGGATGATTGGCGCCGAGCCGCATGGCGGTGTCGATCGCTTCGACCGTGCCGACGCCCTCATAGAGCGTATAGATCGCCTCGTTGATCATCGGCAGCAGGATGCGGTTGACGATGAAGGCGGGAAAATCCTCCGACAGCGTCGCCGTCTTGCCGAGCCGGGTGACGAAGGCCTTGGCCGTTTCGAACGTCTCGTCCTGGGTTGCGATGCCGCGGATCAGCTCGACGAGTTGCATGCGCGGCACGGGATTCATGAAATGAATGCCGATGAAGCGCTCGGGATGGGCGTTGATCGAAGCAAGCCGCGTGATCGAGATCGAGGACGTGTTCGAGGCGACGATCGCGTCGCTTTTGAGATAGGGGCGCAAGTTCGTGAAAATCTTGCGCTTGACCTCTTCGTTCTCCGACGCAGCCTCGATGACGAGGTCGCAATCGGAGAGCTTATCGAGCGTCGTCGTCGTCTCGATGCGCGCCAGCGCCTGCTGGCGCTTGGCTTCATCGAGTTGACCGCGAGAGACTTCGCGCGCCAAATGACCGTTAATCGTCGCCAGCGCCGCCTTGAGCCGATCGTCGCTCACGTCGTTCATGACGACGTCGAGGCCGGCGACCGCGCAGACCTGCGCGATGCCGTTGCCCATCTGCCCGGCGCCGATCACGCCAACCTTGTTGATCGCCATCGTCATCTCTTCATCCGACGGCCGCGCCGCTCCAAAGACGCCGCGATCATAAGCCGAGGGGGCGGCGCGTCCAGGGCTTTAAGCCCCTTGAAGCTTGCTTAGGGCTTGCCTACCGTCCGGCCTTGCTCAACTCCTGCTCCAGTTCGGGCAAGGCAGTGAACAGATCGGCGACAAGGCCGTAATCGGCGACCTGAAAAATCGGCGCCTCTTCGTCCTTGTTGATCGCGACGATGACCTTCGAATCTTTCATTCCCGCCAGGTGCTGAATCGCGCCGGAAATGCCGACGGCGATGTAAAGTTCCGGCGCCACCACCTTGCCGGTCTGGCCGACCTGCCAATCGTTCGGCGCGTAGCCTGCATCGACCGCCGCGCGCGAAGCGCCCATCGCCGCGCCGAGCTTGTCTGCGACGGGCTCGATATATTTCTTGAAGTTTTCGGCGTTCTGCATCGCCCGGCCGCCTGAAATGACGATTTTGGCCGAGGTCAGCTCCGGTCGATCGGAGCGCGCGAGTTCTTCGCCCTTGAAGGACGAGACGCCGGGATCGCCGGCGGCCGCGACCGGTTCAATCGGGGCCGAGCCGCCTGCGCCGGTCGCCTGGAAGGAGGCGGTGCGCACCGTGATGATCTTTTTCGGCTCAGCCGTCTGCACCGTCTGGATGGCGTTGCCGGCATAGATCGGCCGCTCGAACGTGTCGGGCGAGACCACCCTGATGATGTCGGAAACCTGCATCACGTCGAGCAAAGCGGCGACGCGCGGCATGACGTTCTTCGAAAAGGCGCTCGAACCGGCGACGATCGCCGAATAATCGCCGGCCAGCGACAGGAGCAAAGCGGCGAGCGGCTCTGCGAGGCCGTGCTCATAGAGCGGATCGTCCGCGACCCGCACTTTGGCGACGCCGGCGAGCTTCGACGCAGCCTCCGCGGCCGCGCCGACATTGCGGCCGGCGACAAGAACATCGACGGGTTCGCCGAGCTGCGTCGCCGCGGTCAGCGCCTTGGCGACGATGTCGGCTAGATGGCCATTGGCGACTTCCGCCAGGAGCAAAGTCGCCATCTCAGATCACTCCCGCTTCGTCTTTGAGCTTGGCGACAAGCTCCGCCACCGACTTGACCTTGACGCCGGCCTTGCGGCCGCCTGGCTCGACGGTCTTGAGCACCTTGAGCCGCGGCGCGACGTCGACGCCGAAATCCGCCGGCGTCTTTTCGTCGATCGGCTTTTTCTTCGCCTTCATGATGTTGGGGAGCGAAGCTTAGCGCGGCTCGTTCAGGCGCAGATCCGTCGTGACGATCGCCGGCAATTTGAGTTGGACAGTCTGCAAGCCGCCATCGACTTCGCGGGTCACATCGACCACGCCCTCGCCGATCACCACCTTGGAGGCGAAGGAGCCCTGGCCCCAGCCGAGCAAAGCGGCGAGCATCTGGCCCGTCTGATTGCAATCGTCGTCGATCGCCTGCTTGCCGAGAATGACGAGACCGGGCTGTTCCGCTTCGATCGCGCCCTTCAACAGCTTGGCGACGGCGAGCGGCTCGACGATCTGATCCGTCTTGATGAGAATCCCGCGATCCGCGCCCATAGCGAGGGCGGTGCGGATGGTCTCGGCCGATTGGGCCGGTCCGATCGAGACCACGACGACTTCGCTGGCTTTGCCCGCTTCCTTTTGGCGCAGCGCTTCTTCGACGGCGATCTCGTCGAACGGGTTCATCGACATTTTGACATTGGCGAGTTCGACGCCGCCGCCGTCCGGCTTCACCCTGATCTTGATGTTGTAATCGACCACCCGTTTGACGGGCACGAGAATCTTCATCGGTTCGCGCTCTCCTCTCGCCGCTCGTCCCGCGGCGAAAACGCCGTTCCTGCGCCGAGAAATCGTTGAGACCCGTTCCTAACGCCGCCTCGCCCTCTCGAGGGGGCGCTGGCTTCGCGCCGGACGGCGGCAACCCCTAATGGCCGTCAGAGGGCGAGTCAACGCGGCGCGGGCCCTCGGCGACCCTGAATTGTCCGTCCGATTCGCCTAAAATTTCGGCGTCGGGGGCGGCGCTTTGCGCGATTGACTTTGCTCGCTCCAAAAACCGATTCTCGCTTCGGCGTTCCGCCGCGCGCCGGCGCATGGGAAAGGGCCGATGGACAAGCTGGATCACGGACGCGACGGGCCGGGAGGCGACGCCGTGTCGCGCCGCGGCTTTTTGGCTGGCGCGGCGGCGCTCGGCGGCTCGGCTGCGTTGGCCGCACGCGCCGCCAGCGCCGCCGAAACCAAGGTTGAGGCGATCAAGAAGGCCGGAATCTTGCGCCTCGGCCTCGCCGGCGGCGCTCCGTCGGACAGTCTCGATCCGATCAGCTACGCCGATTCCGTCATGATCGTGGTCGGCCGCGGCCTGTTCAATGGCCTCGTCGAACTGACCCCCGAGGGGGCGGTCAAGCCTGAATTGGCCGCGAATTGGGAGCCCAAGGACGGCGCCAGGACCTGGATTTTCAATCTGCGCAAGAGCGTCAAATTCTCAAATGGCCAAGAATTCACGGCCGACGACGCCGTCGCCTCGCTCAACCGGCATCGCACCGGAAAGTCGCTCGCCTCGCGCGATTTGCGGGCGGTCACGGACATCAAGAAGCTCGACAAATACCAATTCCAGATCAGCCTGGACGTCGCCGACGCCGACTTTCCTTACGTCTTGACCGATTGCCGTCTGCTGATGACGCCTGAGGGCTTCAAGAATTGGTCGAAGCCGGTCGGCACGGGCGCCTATCTCCTCGACAAGTTCGAGCCGGGCGTTCAGGTCGCGCTCAAGAAGGCGCCTGATTATTGGCGCTCGAGCGAGGGCCGCGGCAATTTTGACGCCGCGGACATCACGGTCCTCGCCGAGAATTCGGAGCGCGTCAACGCGCTGGTCGCCGGCCAAGTCGACGTCATCAACCGCGTCGATCCCAGGACCGTCGCGTTGTTGCAAAAAACGCCGAAAATCGAGGCGCTCCATGCGTCGAGCGGCTGGCATCCGGTCATGGCGATGCAGGTCGACAGGCCGCCTTTCGACAATCCCGACTTCCGGCTAGCGCTAAAATACGCCATCGACCGCGAACTGATCCTCCGCACCCTCTTCGCCGGTTTCGGCGCGATCGGCAATGATCATCCCGTTCCGCCCAACGATCCCTACTTTAATAAGGAGCTGCCGCAGCGCCGACACGACCCCGATCGGGCGGCGTACTATCTCAAGCGATCGGGATTAGGCGATTCCCAGCTTCTGTTGGAGGCGTCCGAAGCCGCGTTTTCCGGCGCGCCCGAGGCCGCGGCTCTGGCGCAGGCGGGCGCCAAACAGGCCGGCTTCAAAATGCAGATCAGGAACGACCCGACGGAAGGGTTCTGGGAAAATGTTTGGCTCAAGGCGCCGTTCGTCGAAAGTTATTGGAGCGGCCGCCCGGCTGCGACCCATATTCTCGCGCTCGCCTATGGCGCCGAGTCGCCTTTGAACGAGACGCATTGGCGGAACGATCAGTTCGAGAAGCTGCTGGCCGCCGCGAAAAGCGAAATCGACGAAGCCAAGCGAAAGCCCTATATCTGGGAGATGCAGGCCATGCTGCACGAGCAAGGCGGCGCGATCATTCCGCTGTTTCGCGACTGGATCGACGCCCGCCGCGACGCGATCAGCGGCTACGCCGCGCGCGGCGGATCTGAGCTCGCCAACGGCTATATTCTCGACAAAGCCTTTCTGAAAGCGTGACGAGGCCGGCGAAGCCCTGATTTCGGCCCCAAGGCTCGCCGCCGCCATGGCCGCTTGCCGGGCGCGACGCGGATTGGCTATACGGCGTCAAGCCGGACCCCAAAATTTGAGTCCCCCGGACAGGGCGAGGCCAAACAGGCGCCGATCGAAGACCGGGAGGTCGTCGATCGGCCCAGGCTCGCGTCTTGCATACGCTTGGATTTTGCGAGCCGATTTCGAGCGCCGAGGGCCGCGTCATTTCGCGCCGGCTCAGCCCGAACTTGGCGCGGCGGCGATGGGTTGAGGGTTCCGCCTAACGCGAGGCCGAAAGGCGGAAGGCGGGACAGGACGAGGAGAAACATGCGCGCCCCGGGCGGACCGCGTCTTCTGCTGCGGCGGCTTCGCGAGGTCATGGCGGAGCCGGTCACGGCCCAGGCGCGGCTGGACAGGATCGTCGTCCTCATCGCCTCCAATATGGTGGCCGAAGTCTGCTCGCTCTACGTGGCGCGAGCCGACGGCCCATTGGAGCTGTTCGCGACCGAGGGCCTGAAGCGCGAAGCGGTGCATGTCACGACGATGAAGCCCGGCGAGGGCTTGGTCGGCCTGATCGCGTCAACCGCTGAGCCGCTCGCCCTCTCCGACGCCCAAAGCCACCCCGCCTTCTCCTATAAGCCCGAGACGGGCGAAGAAATCTATCAATCCTTCCTCGGCGTGCCGGTCTTGCGAGGCGGCGCGACGCTCGGCGTGCTCGTCGTGCAGAACCGGGCCCGCCGCACCTATTCGGAAGAAGAGGTCGAGGCGCTGCAGACCACGGCGATGCTGCTCGCCGAGCTCATCGCCTCCGGCGAATTGCAGTCGATCGTCAAGCCCGGCGTCGACATCGCCTTGCGCCGGCCGATCGCGCTGAAGGGCGCGCCGATCGCGGAAGGGCTCGGCCTCGGCCATGTCGTCCTTCATCAGCCGCGCGTCGCGGTCACCAAGCTCGTCGCCGACGACATTCCGGCGGAGATCGAGCGCCTCGATCGCGCCATCGCGGCGATGCGCGCCTCGGTCGACGAATTGATCGGCCGGACGGAGCAATCGGGCGACGGCGAACATCGCGACGTGCTCGAAGCCTACCGGATGATCGCTCATGACCGCGGCTGGCTGCGTCGCCTCAACGAGGCGGTGATGGGCGGCCTGACCGCGGAAGCCGCGGTCGAACGGGTGATGAACGACGCGCGCGCCCGACTGCAACGCCAGACCGACCCCTATTTACGCGATCGCCTGCACGATCTTTCCGATCTCGCCAATCGCCTGCTCCATCAGCTCGCCGGCCAGAGCCTGACGCTCGATCCAAGCGAATTGCCGGAAAACGCCATCCTGGTCGCCCGCTCGATGGGGCCGGCCGCCCTGCTCGACTATGACCGCCACCGCCTGCGCGGCCTGGTCTTGGAGGAGGCGGGCGCGGCGAGTCATGTCGCCATTGTCGCCAGAGCTCTATCGATCCCCGCGGTCAGCGAAGTCGCCAATATTTCCGAAATCGCCGAACAGGGGGACGCCATCATCGTCGACGGCGGCTCCGGCGAAGTGCAATTGCGGCCGCCGTCGGACGTCGAGGCGTCCTATGCCGAGAAGGCGCGCCTGCGCGCCCGCCGGCAGGAGCAATATCGCCAATTGCGCGAAACGCCCGCCGTCACCCGCGACGGGGTGGCCGTCGCGCTGCATATGAACGCCGGCCTCATTGTCGATCTGCCGCATCTCGACGAGACTGGCGCTGAAGCGATCGGTCTCTTCCGCACCGAGCTGCAATTCATGCTCGCGTCGCGCTTTCCGCGCCTCGCCGACCAGCAGCAGCTCTACGAGACGGTGCTCGATGCGGCTGGCGATCGGCCGGTGACTTTCCGTACGCTCGATATCGGCGGCGACAAGGTTCTGCCCTATATGAAGGGGCCGGAAGAGGAGAATCCGGCGCTTGGCTGGCGCGCGATCCGCATCGGCCTCGACAAGCCGGCGCTGCTGCGCACGCAACTACGCGCCATGCTGCGCGCCGGCGCAGGCCGCAATCTGCGCATCATGCTGCCAATGGTCGCCACCGTCGACGAATTCATCGCCGCGCGCGCCCTGCTCGACCGCGAGCTCGTCTTCAACGACCGCTGCGGCCGCTCGCGGCCGGCCGACGTCAAGCTCGGCGTCATGGTCGAGGTGCCGTCGCTGCTCTGGCAGCTTGACGAAATCGCCGAGCGGGCCGATTTCCTCTCGGTCGGCTCCAACGATCTGACGCAGTATTTCTTCGCCGCGGATCGCGACAACCGGCGCGTCGCGGCGCGTTTCGATCCTCTGTCGGCCGGCTTCCTGCGCGCGCTGGCGGCGATCGCCGAAGCCGGCCGCCGGGCCGGCAAACCGGTGACGCTGTGCGGCGAGATCGGCGGGCGCGCCCTCGAGGCGATGACGCTGGTCGCGCTCGGCTATCGCGGCCTGTCCATGGCGGCGACCTCGATCGGGCCGGTCAAGGCGATGATCCTGTCGCTTGACGCCGGCGCGGCGGCGGAGGAGATCGCGAAACTGCTTGCGCGGAGCGGCGATGCGGCCTCGCTGCGCGAGCCGCTGACGGCGCTGGCGGAGCGGCTCGGAGTGCGGCTTTAGGCTCCGCCGGACCTCCACTGCGAGGAGCTGGAGGAAACCGGCATTGCCGCGAGGGGCCATGCCCTTCAATGGCATGACGCTGGGCGCCGCGATGGCGCGCGGGATTGACGCGAGAACCGCCGACCTCGTACCTGACGAAAAAACACGACGCGCGCCCTTTGCGGCGCCCTGACGACGAGCCTTCTCGATGCGAGCAACATGACCGCCACCGACCATCTCGACCTCATCCTCCGCCGCCATGAAGAAATCGGCGCTCGCCTCGCCGAAGGCGGCGGCGGCGAATATGCCGCGCTCGCGCGCGAACTCGCCGAGCTTGATCCCGTCGTCGCCGCGATCAAGACCTATCGCGCCAAGGAGAAAGAGCGCGCCGACTTGCAGGCGCTGATCGACGATCCGGCGACGGAGGCCGAAATGCGCGGCCTGGCGCGTGACGAACTCGCCGCGGCGCAGCGCGAGATTGACGAGGCCCGCCAAGCGATGCGCCTGGCTCTATTGCCGAAGGACGCCGCCGACGAGCGAAATGTCATTCTGGAAGTGCGCGCCGGCACGGGCGGCGACGAGGCCGCCCTGTTCGCCGGCGATCTCTTCCGGATGTACCAGAAATACGCCGAGTCCAAGCGTTGGAAGGTCGAAATCGTCTCGATGAGCGAAGGGACGGCCGGCGGCTATAAGGAGATTATCGCCGAGATCGCCGGCCGGGGCGCCTATGCCCGGCTCAAATTCGAGAGCGGCGCGCATCGCGTCCAGCGCGTGCCGGCGACCGAGACGCAAGGCCGCATCCATACTTCGGCCGCGACCGTCGCCGTGCTGCCGGAAGCCGAAGATGTCGATGTCGTCCTTAACGAATCAGACCTCAAGATCGATACGATGCGCTCCGGCGGCGCCGGCGGCCAGCATGTCAACAAGACCGAATCGGCGATCCGCCTCACGCATATTCCGACTGGCATTGTCGTCGTGATGCAGGAGGAGCGCTCGCAGCATCGCAACAAGGCCAAGGCCATGGCGCTCTTGCGTTCGCGCATCCTCGACGCCGAGCGCCAACGCGCCGACGAGGCGCGCGCCGCCGACCGCAAGTCGCAAGTCGGCTCCGGCGACCGCTCGCAGCGCATCCGCACCTACAATTTCCCGCAGGGGCGGGTGACGGACCACCGGATCAACCTGACGCTATACACGCTGGACAAGGTGATGGAGGGCGAGGGGCTCGACGAGATCATCGACGCGCTGACCGCCGAACGTCAGGCCGAGCTGCTGGCCGCGCAGGGAGTCATGTGAGGATGCGGCGGCGGAAATTTCTGCAAGAATCGTTCAGCTCATGCGAGAGCGCACGCCTTGCGTCACACGTGGCGCACTCGCGAAGCCTCGTCATCTAAGAACTGGCGACTGCGTGGCCGCGACCGCCTCTCGTGGGGCGCTCCTGGCGTAGCCGCGCATAATCAAGATCACAATACGCTCTTTCGCTCATCCCCGCCAATTCGACGGGAACCCTGCGGGCTCTGCGGCGCTACCTTTGCGGGCGGTCGCCGACATCGGAATTGACGCGCTCGTCGCGCGCCGCTGATCGAGGAGTTTCTGATAAATCTCCACGTAGTCCCGCATCATCCTTTCAACTGTGAACCTGCGCTCGAACGTCTCTCGGATTGTCTTTCGATCAAGCGAGTCGAGGCGCCTCACGGCGGCGAGAGACTCTTCAACGCCGTTTACGACGAAGCCTGTGCGGCCCTCGTCAATCACCTCCCTCACCGATCCCGCGTCGAAGGCGAGGACGGGAGTTCCGCAGGCCATGGCTTCAATCATCACCAATCCGAACGGCTCGGGCCACTCGATAGGGAAGAGCAAACCGCAAGCGTTGCCGAGAAACTCGCCCTTTTCCGCTTCGCCGATTTCGCCGACGAATTGTATGTCCTTGCGCCCCGCGATTTGCGGCTGAATCGCCTCATCCCAATAGGATCGATCAGCGGCGTCGATTTTGGCGGCTATTTTCAGCGGCATGCCCGATCGGGTGGCGATCTCCACGGCTTTATCCGGCCCCTTTTCCGGCGCTATGCGACCGATAAAGGCGAGGTATCTTTCCTTGGGCTTCGCCGTGAAGGGAAGAACGTCTTTGGGAAGGCCATGATACACGTTGCCGGCCCAATTAACCTGATCAGGCATAGGCGCGCGCTGACTATAAGAAATCGAAACCAGCGGCATCTCCGAAAAGAATTCATAGAACGGCTTGAGATCGGGCAAATCGAGGCGATTATGCAGCGTGGTCACCGATCGCCTCGACATCTCTCGGACGACCGGAAAGTGAGTGAGCTCGGTATGGAAATGGAGAATGTCGAACTCCTCGGCGCGTCGCTTGACTTCGTCGAGCATCATCAATTGATGGGGAAGCTGATCCTTGACCGCAGGGTCCAACCGGAGCGCCACGTCGTGGGGCGCGACCAGTTCGGCGTCGGTGACGGAGTCGCCGGTCGCAAACAGCGTCACCTCATGCCCGTCGGCGACCAACGCCTCGGTCAGATAGGAGACGATCCGTTCCGTGCCGCCGTAGAGCGTCGGCGGGCAACTCTCGACGAGTGGGGAAATCTGCGCGATCTTCATGAACGCCGCGGCCTTGGTCCGAACCCGAAAATTAAATCGCCTGAAGGCCTTATGTTCCATGGCGCCTGCCGCCGCCGAACTCTTTTCGCAACGCTGACGGGAATCCTTTCACGCTCCGGCTGCGGGGGGGCTCCGCGCCGGCGCCATAGACGGAGGAACTTTGTACCCATTCGAGCGTTTCCGGCCTTTCAAGCGTCGACGCATTGCGGGAGCGGTGCGCGGTCGACTTCATGCTCTAGGTGAGGCCGCGACTCCCTGAGGCCGTCCTGAACGGCCGATAGGCGCGGGGTGATCCGTCGCAAAGTCCCGCACGATCGACCTTGAGCGTTTGGTTTCGCTTGGCCGCGCGCTATGGCGCTGCGGCTCAAATCGTGCGCGTCCCCGGGAGAACGAAGTTCTTGATAGGCGACCTTTGGTACAAGAACGCCGTCATCTATTGCCTGGCGGTGGAAAGCTTCATGGACGCGAACGGCGACGGATTTGGCGATTTCACAGGCCTCATGCAAAGATTGGACTATCTCGCCGGCCTCGGGGTGACCGCGGTTTGGCTGATGCCCTTTCAAACTTCGCCGGGCAGGGACGACGGTTACGACGTCTCCGACTATTACAATGTCGACCCGCGCTACGGAACGCTCGGCGATTTCGTCGAGTTCACCCACGCGGCGGCGATGCGTGGCATCCGGGTGATTATCGATCTTGTCGTTAATCACACTTCGAATGAACATCCTTGGTTCTCATCCGCCCGCTCCGACCCTGCTTCGATTTATCGCGATTGGTACATATGGTCGAAGAAACGACCGCCGGACGCGGAAAAAGGCGTCGTCTTTCCGGGGGTGCAGAAATCGACTTGGACCTATGACGACGTCGCGCGCGCTTATTACTTCCACCGCTTTTACGATTTTCAGCCGGACCTGAACACCGCGAACCCGGCCGTCCAGGCCGAAATTCTCAAAATCATGGGCTTCTGGATTCAATTGGGCGTCAGCGGGTTTCGCATGGACGCCGTTCCCTTCGTCATTGCCTCAAAAGGCGTCAAGATCGTCGCGACCCGCGAACATTACGAGATGCTGAGGACTTTTCGCGAATTCCTGCAATGGCGAAAAGGGGACAGCATAATTCTCGCGGAGGCGAACGTCGCGCCAAAGCTCGACCTCTCTTATTTCGGCGATGAAGGCGACCGTCTTCAGATGATGTTCAACTTTCATGTGAACCAGCACTTGTTCTATGCGCTGGCCAGCGCTGATGCGAGGCCGCTTGTTAAGGCGCTGAAGATGACGGAGCCTCGACCTGCGAGCGGGCAATGGGCGCACTTTCTGAGAAATCATGACGAACTCGATCTTGGCCGCCTCACCGAGACTCAGCGCCGGCGAGTCTTTGCGGCTTTCGGCCCTGACAGGTCGATGCAGCTCTACGGTCGCGGCATACGCCGGCGATTGGCGACTATGTTGGGCGGCGACCGCCGCCGGCTCGAGCTCGCCTATAGCTTGTTGCTGTCGCTGCCGGGAACGCCGGTGCTCCGATATGGCGATGAAATCGGCATGGGCGACGATCTTTCTTTGCCCGAGCGCTATTGCGCGCGCACGCCGATGCAATGGTCGGCGGAGCGCCATGGCGGCTTCTCGAAAGCCGACAAGGTCATCAGGCCGGTCATTTCGGACGGGCCGTGGTCGTTCGGCCATGTCAACGTCGCCCAGCAGAGACGCGATCCCAACTCCTTCCTCAACTGGACGGAGCGGATGATCCGGATGCGAAAGGAGACGCCTGAAATCGGCTTCGGCGCTTTTCACATTCTGAATATCAAGCCGAAATCGGTTTTGGCTCTCCGTTACGATTGGCGGAACAACTCCGTGGTCGTCATGCATAATCTTTCCGATCAGCCTTTGGAGCTGCGGTTCAAAGTCGGTCTCGGTCCAGAACTCGGCCGCCAGCTCGTCAATGTTCTCAGCGACGACCATAGCGAGGCTGGCGCAGGGGGCAGCCACGACATCCTGCTCGAACCCTATGGCTACCGTTGGTTCCGCGCCGGCGGGTTGGATTATCTGACGCGGCGAACCGCGGCCTGAAACGCGTCTCGTCCTCGGAGGCTTCGGAGCGCCAATCATGTTCGATCTCTGGTGGAGACGCGGGGTCATTTACCAGATTTATCCGCGTTCGTTTCAGGATTCGAACGACGACGGCGTCGGAGACCTCGATGGAATTCGGTGCCGGCTCGACTACCTTCATTGGCTAGGCGTCGACGCGATCTGGATATCGCCTATCTATCCCTCGCCGATGGCGGATTTCGGCTACGACGTCGCCGATTATTGCGGCGTCGCGCCGATCTTTGGAACGCTGCCGCAATTCGACGCTTTGATCGAAGAGGCGCATGGGCTCGGCTTGAAAGTCATCCTCGATTTCGTTCCGAACCATACTTCCGATCAGCATCCTTGGTTCGTCGAGAGCCGAAGCTCCCGCTCCGCTGGCAAACGAGACTGGTACATCTGGCGCGATCCAAGGCCGGACGGATCGCCGCCCAACAATTGGGTTTCGAATTTCGGCGGCAGCGCTTGGACATTCGACGCACCGACCCAGCAATATTACTATCACGCATTCCTCGAGCAGCAGCCGGATCTGAACTGGCGCAATCGCGACGTTCGCGAAGCGATGTACGCCGCCCTTCGCTTCTGGCTCGATCGCGGCGTCGACGGTTTTCGCGTTGACGTCATGTGGCACCTGATCAAGGACGCTCAGTTCAGGGATAACCCGCCGAACCCCGCCTATCAGGAGGGGCGTCCGGAGATCGAACGTTTCCTTCAGCTTTATTCTGCCGATCAGCCGGAAGTCCATGACGTCGTCGAGGAGATGCGGGGCGTGCTCGATCGATATCCCGAGCGCGTCTTGATCGGCGAAATCTACCTGCCTCTCGAACGGCTCATGGCCTATTACGGCAAGGATTCGTCCGGCGCCCATTTGCCGTTCAACTTCCAGCTCATCTTCGCGAGCTGGAGCGCGCGGACGTTGACCACGATGATTCGCGACTATGAGGCGGCCTTGCCCGAGGGAGGCTGGCCGAATTGGGTTCTCGGCAATCACGATCAGCATCGCCTGGCGAGCCGGATCGGGCTTGAACAAGCGCGCGTCGCCGCAATGCTGCTGCTGACGCTTCGCGGCACGCCCACGATCTACTACGGCGACGAGATCGGCATGACCGATGTCGCGATCCCGCCGGAAGCCGCCCAGGATCCGTGGGAATTGCGCGAGCCAGGCCTCGGTCTCGGCCGCGATCCGGAACGCGCGCCAATGCAGTGGGACGATGGTCCGGGCGCCGGCTTCACGCGCGGCCGGCCCTGGCTGCCGCTGGCGGCGACCTATCGCGAGTGCAATGTGGCGAGAATGAAGGCGGACGCCAACTCGCTGCTTCGCCTCTACCGCGATCTCATCCGATTGCGGCGGCAACGGAGCGCGCTCAGTTTAGGCGGATTCAGGCTGTTGGGCGAGTTTCCGGATCTGCTCGCCTATGAGCGGTTCGACAGTAAAGAGCGCCTGCAGGTCTTTCTAAATTTTTCCGCGGCGGAAAACGCCATCGTGGTCGAGAAGGACTTGATCGGCGGCAAGCTCCTCGTCTCGACCGCGGGCGATCGGAACGCCGGACTGGCGGACAGAATCAAGGAGGGCTTGCTGGCGCTTCGAGGCGGCGAGGGCGTCGTCATTGCGCCATCCTGACGGTCCGCTTAAAGGCCGCAGACACCGTTGCGGAGCGGCCTTATCCGTTGATGAACTGAACCATCTTGCGCCGCGCCGCCTTCGCCTCTGGCACGAAATTCACCAAGGGCCAACAATGCATCATGTTGGCCGCTTCGTGGTACTCGACATGGACGCCCTCGGCGAGCGCGCGCGCGTAGAACAGCCGGACATCCGGCAGCAGGATATCGTCGGCGCCGATGAACAATTGCGTTTCCGGCAGATGGCCCAGCGAGCCGAACAGGGGACTGATTCGCGCGTCCCGGAGCGGGATGCCTTTGGCGTACCAGGTCGCGCCGGCGCGGGCGCCGGCGATCGTCAAAAGCGGGTCGCGCGGCTCAAGCGCCCTCATCATCGGATTGTCGAACGACAGGTCGACCGGCGGAGAAATCAAAACGAGTTTCGACGGCATCCCCAGACCGGCCGCCCGGGCGTGGCTCAAAAGCGAGAGCGCGATATTGGCCCCAGCAGAATCGCCCATCAGAACGACCCGGCCTGAACGCGTCAGGGATAGATCGCGATAGATCGGGGCCAGGAATTCGATCACGTCCTCGTAGCCATGCGCCGGCGCCAGCGGATAAAGCGGCGCGTCGATCGTCGCGCCCGCCTCGACGGCGAGCCGCGCCAGGAACCGCCAGTGCTGACTGCGCGGCGGGAGGACGAAGCCGCCGCCATGCAAGTAAAGAACATGGGCGCCGTGCGCGCGACGCGGTGTAAGCGTGACGATTTCCTTGGTCTTTGGGCCGCCGCCGGATATGACGACGCGCCTTCGGACGCCGCGAAGGTCCCGTTCGGAGGGCGCCGCTTTGGCGGCGTAGGCGCGGAGCCCCTCCGGCTCGCTGAGCGGCGCCTTGAAATCGAGGGCGCGAAGCGCGCCCGCGACCAACCTCGATTGCAAACTCGGCAGTTCCGCCCCCGCTCGTCGCCGTCGCGATTCCAGCCCGCCGCCGGATTCGATCAGACTTTTTGCGCTAGAAATCAAAGCGCGTCGCTGCGCCCCGCTGAAATCGGCTGCTTATAGCGGCGCCATCTGGGCGGTTCTGCGGCGGATTCGCCCGGCATCACAGCGGAAAAATCCGCGAACCCCCCGGAATGCTCGCCTCGGCTCACGCCAGCGGCCTGCGCCCATTCGCAAAATGCGCTATTCGTCCCGGCTTTCGCGTGACCGATCCGATGACGAGCGATCGAAACTCCAGTCCGCAATGTCCAGCCTATAGCGTCGGTTCGAAGCGCCTGCGGCGCTCCTGCCTCGAGCCGGCGCGCCAACACGTCCGCGCCGATCGCCTCTCGACGAGCGGCTAAAGAACGAATCGATGATCGCGCGCCTGCCTCGCTTCAGCCCAGGTCAACGAATCGGCCTTCTCGGCGGCTCGTTCAATCCGCCGCATGAGGGTCACCTGCTTATATCGCTCTACGCCCTGAAACGCCTGCGGCTCGACCGGGTCTGGTGGGTGGTCACGCCCGGCAATCCGCTCAAGGACAACGAGGGATTGCCGAGGCTCGAGCAGCGCCTCGCCGAGGCGCGCGCGCTCGCCCGCGATCCGCGCATCGCCGTTACCGGTTTCGAAGCTGAGATCGGCGCGCGCTATACTGCAGACACGATCGCGTTTCTGCGCCGGCGCGCGCCCGGCGTGCATTTCGTCTGGCTGATGGGGGCGGACAATTTGCGCCAATTTCATCTCTGGCGGCGCTGGCGCCGCCTCGCCGAGACGGCGCCGATCGCGGTGGTTGCGCGGCCCGGCGCGACTCTGACCGCCCTGGCCGCGCCTGCCGCCGCCTATTTGGCGGAATTCCGCATCCCGGAATCGCTCTCGGCCGGTTTCGCCAAAAGCCGCCCGCCAGCGTTCATTTTTTTGCATGGTCCGCAGTCTATGCTCTCATCGAGCGCGATTCGGGCGACGAAGCCGCTCTGAAGGCGGTTGAAAAGCGCCCGGCGACCGCTCATCTTTCATGCAGGCCGCCCGCCGCTTGGGGCGGTCCAAAGGAGGGCCAAAACACTGACTTTATCGTTGCCCCGTGAAGCGGCCGCCGAGCCGCTGCCCCCGACTTCCCGTTCCGTCGAACCTGAAGTGGGTTCTCTCGCTCAGACGATCACGACCAGTCTCGAAGACGCCAAGGCGGAAGACATCGTTTCGATCGATCTGCGCGGCAAAACCACCCTCGCCGATCTGATGGTCATCGCGACCGGACGCTCCAACGTCCATGTGGGCGCAATCGCCGATAGGCTGCTCAAGGCTTTCAAAGCCGGCGGCCTCGCCGCGCCGCGCATCGAAGGCCTGCCGCACGGCGACTGGGTGCTGCTCGACGCCAATGACGCGATCGTCCATATTTTCCGTCCGGAGGTTCGTAAATTCTACAACCTCGAGAAAATGTGGGGCGCGGACCGCCCCGGCGAAAAACGCCCGGCGAAGGCGAGCTAAAATCCGCCGCGCCGCCTAAGCTTAACGGCCGGCGTCCGTGCGTTTGCTGATCATTGCGGTCGGCCGTCTGAAGGCCGGGCCGGAGCGCGACTTGTTCGACCGCTACGCCAAGCGGCTCGCCGAGATGACGCGGGCGGTTGGAATTTCCGGCTTCGAAAGCCGGGAAATTGACGAAAGCCGCGGCCGCCGTCCCGAGGATCGGCAAGCCGAAGAAGCGCGGGCGATCAGAGCCGCTCTGCCGGCGGGCGGCAGGCTCGTTCTCTGCGACGAGCGCGGCAAATCCCTGACCAGCGCCGAATTCGCCGCCGAGATCGCCAGCGCGCGCGACCAGGGCGAAGCCGCTTATTGCCTGGTGCTCGGCGGCCCTGACGGTCTCGATCCGAAACTGCGCGCCGCGGCGCGCGCTTCAATCGCCTTCGGCGCCATGACTTGGCCGCATCAGCTTGCGCGAATCATGGCCGCGGAGCAGGCCTATCGCGCGCTGACGATCCTGGCCGGCCATCCCTATCATCGCGCCTGACGGCGCCTTCTTGGCAAGATTTCCTTTATAGAATTGCGCGGCATGAAGATTCGTGAGGCTTTCGCGCAAGACGCGGCTGCGGCGATCCTCGCCGCGCTGCTCGCCGCCGCCGCGCCGGCCTCGGCCCAAACGCCGCCGCCTCAGCCTGCCGCCAAACGGGACGAGAAGGCGGCGCGGGAAACCGAACTGCGCGGCCTCGAAGACACGATGCGGGCCTCCGAGGAGCAGCGCCGCCGCATCGCAGCGGACCTCGAATCGCTGAAAGCCGACCGCGCTCGGCTCAGCGCCGCGCTGATCGACACCACCGCTAAGGTCCAGGACAACGAGCGCCAGATGAGCGCCGCCAATCAGCGGCTGGCCGCCCTGACCGACACCGAGAGCGCGATGCGCAAATCGCTCGAGAACCGCCGCGGCGTCATCGCCGACGTGCTGGCGGTCCTGCAGCGCATGGGCCGCAACCCCCCGCCGGCCATCCTGGTCCGGCCGCAGGACATGGCGCAGGCGATTCGCGCCGCTATCCTGCTCGGGGCGGTGGTGCCCGAACTCAGAGCCGAAACCCAGGCGCTGGCCGACGATCTCGACGAATTGGCGAAATTGCGCAAATCGATCGCCGCCGAACGCGAGGACCTCGCCAAACGGGCGCAAAGCCTCGGCGAAGACCGGACCCGGCTCGCCGCTCTGATCGACGCGCGTCAACAATCGCTCGCCGAGGCGGAAAAGGCGCTCGACGCCGAGCGAGACCGCGCCGCCGAACTCGCCCGCCAGGCCGCCACTCTCAAAGATTTGATAGCCGGGCTGGAAAGCCAAAGCGCGGCGGCGAAGGCCGCGGCCGAGGCCGCCAGGCAAAGCGCGGAAGCGGCGGCCGCTGAAGTCAAGCAGAGGGCGGCCGCCTTGCAAGGCAAGGACCCGGCGCGGCTCAAGCCCTCGCTCGCCTTCGCCGACGCCAAGGGCACGCTGGACCTGCCGGTCGCCGGCGCGATCGTCAAAGCTTTCGGAGCTCCAGACGCTTACGGCGGCACGGAGAAAGGCGTCTCGATCGCCACGCCGCCGCTGGCGACGGTCTCTTCGCCGGTCGACGGCGCTGTCGTTTTTTCAGGTCCCTACCGCACTTATGGCCAACTCTTGATCATCAATGCCGGCGGCTGCTATTATGTCGTCTTGGCGGGTATGGATCGGATTAACGTATCAACGCGGCAGTTTGTGCTCGCGGGCGAGCCTGTCGCGATAATGGGCGACGGCGCTCAGCGTACGGCGACGGCGGCCGCCATTGGCGCCGCGCAGCCGATCCTTTATATCGAATTCAGAAAAGACGGGGCGGCTATCGATCCTGGGCCATGGTGGGCCAAGGCGGATTTAGAAAAGGCGCGCGGATGATGCGGAAGGTTTCTTACTTGGTTCTCGGCGCCGCAATCGGCGCCGCTGCGGTTACGGTCGGCTCACATACGTCCCTGCTGGCGCATGGCGCGGCTTTCGCCGCCGCCGCCGATACGTATCGTCAGCTCAATCTGTTCGGCGACGTCTTCGAAAAAATCCGCCAGGACTATGTCGAGAAGCCCGACGAAGGAAAGCTCGTCGAAGCGGCGATCAACGGCATGCTGTCCTCGCTCGATCCGCATTCGAGCTATATGGACGCCAAGGCCTTCCGCGAAATGCAGGTCCAGACCAAGGGCGAGTTCGGCGGGCTCGGCATCGAGGTCACCCAGGAAGACGGGCTGATCAAGGTCGTGACGCCGATCGACGACACGCCGGCGGCGAAAGCCGGCATTCTCTCCGGCGACATCATCACCGCGATCGACGGCGACGCCGTGCAGGGCATGACGCTCAATCAGGCCGTCGACAAGATGCGCGGCGCGGTCAACACGCCGGTCACGCTGAAAATCCAGCGCGGCGCCAAAAAGGACACGATGGACGTCAAGATCGTCCGCGACGTCATCAAGATTCAGTCGGTGCGCTCGCGCGTCGAATCGGGCGATATCGGCTATGTCCGCATCACCCAGTTCAGCGAGCAGACCTATGACGGCTTGAAAGCCGCCATGGCCAAGTTCCATGAGCAGCCCGGCGACGCCAATCTCAAGGGCTACATTCTCGATTTGCGCAACGATCCGGGCGGCCTGCTCGATCAATCGATCGAAGTGGTCAACGCCTTCGTCGATCGCGGCGAGATCGTCTCGACCCGCGGCCGCAACGTCGAAGAGACGCAGCGTTACAACGCGCGGCCCGGCGCCGACCTCTCGCATGGCAAGCCGATGGTCGTGCTGATCAATGGCGGCTCGGCCTCGGCCTCGGAAATCGTCGCCGGCGCCTTGCAAGACCATAAGCGCGCGACGCTGATCGGCACGCGCTCGTTCGGCAAGGGCTCGGTGCAGACGATCATCCCGCTCGGCCAGAACGGCGCATTGCGGCTGACCACGGCGCGTTATTACACCCCGTCCGGCCGCTCGATCCAGGCCAAGGGCATCGAGCCCGACATCCAGATCCTCGAAGACGTGCCGGCGGATCTGAAGGGCAAGGACGATCAGAAGGGCGAAGCCTCGCTCAGAGGGCATCTGAAGAACGGCGACGAGGAGAAGGACGGTTCGCAGGCCTACGTGCCGCCGGACCCGAAGAACGACAAGCAGCTCATCGCCGCGGTCGAGCTTCTGCATGGCGTCAAGACGGCCGCGCAGCTCGCCTCGCCGCCGGCGACCCCCGCCCCGGCTTCGACCCCGCCCGCCGCGGCGGTGACGCCGTCAGCGCCGGCCCCCGCCAACGCGCCGGTCCAGCCGGTGACGCCGCCGCCGGTCGAATCCGCGCCGCCGGCCGCGACGCCCAAGGCAAATTAAGCCGGGAAAGAGCCGAAAAATACGCCGCGCCGCCCTTCGGGCGGCGCGAGTTTCTTGACGATCGCGTCGCCGGCCCTCCCCTCTTGCTTCCCGAGCCGTCACTGCGAGCGAAGCAAAGCGCGATAAGGGCTTTGCTTCTGTACCTTCTCGAGGCGATCCAATGAGCGCGTACGTTGACGCGAACGCGGACTGCTTTTGGGCAGACCCAATCTATCGTTGCGGGCGAAGCGCTCGCCGCGATGAAGGCTAGAGCGAGTTACTTTTGAGTCGACCCGCCGTCATTGCGATCGAGTCTACCCAAAGCTTCAGAGGCGTCGACTTCGGCTTCGGCGAGTTCACGCCGAGAGCAGCCCCTTCACGATGGCGCTCGCCTTGCCGAAATCCATCTGACCCGGATATTTCGCCTTCAGCGCGCCGATCACCTTGCCCATATCCTTGACGCTGCTCGCGCCGATTTCGGCAATCGCGGCCTCGGCCGCGGCTTTCACCGCCGCCTCGTCCATCTGCTTGGGCAGGAATTCGTTGATCACCGCGATCTCGGCCCGCTCTTGCGCGACCAAATCAGTCCGGCCCGCCTGCTCGTAGATCGCCAGCGATTCCTGGCGCGTCTTCACCATCTTGGCGAGCAGCGCCATTTCGTCGGCCGGAGTCAACGCGGCGCTGGAGCCGCGCGCCTCGATCTCGCGGTCCTTTAGCGCCGCCATGATCAGGCGCAGCGCGCCGACGCGGGTTTTGTCGCCTCCCTTCATCGCCTCTTTCATCTGGGCGGTCACGGCGTCGCGGAGCAAGGGATCAAATCCTTCAAGCTGGAGCCGCAGCGGCTTGACGCGGCGGCGGGCCGCCGCTTAAGCACGGGACGCATCCAAATTCAACGGTCACGATCATGAAGACGCCTTACACGAAGGCGGTCGAACTCACACCGCCATGCCCGGCCTTGCGCCGGGCGTCCACGCCGATATGTGCGTCATCGCCGCGTGGACGGCCGGGACAAGCCCGGCCATGACGACAGAGGAACACAGCGACGGCTGGGCGCCGCCCAAGGCCACCGGCCTCATCGTCTTCGCCGACGGAACCGTCGTCGAGGGCTTCGGGTTCGGCGCGACCGGCTCGGCAGTCGGCGAAATCTGCTTCAACACGGCGATGACGGGCTATGAGGAAATCCTCACCGACCCGTCCTATGCCGGCCAGATCATCACCTTCACCTTCCCGCATATCGGCAATGTCGGGGTCAACGACGAGGACATCGAGACGGTGAACCTCGCCGCCTCGGCCGGCGCGCGCGGCGTAATCCTGCGTGCCGAGATCACCGACCCCTCCAATTTCCGCGCGACGCGGCGGCTCGACGCCTGGCTCAAGAGCCGCGGCATTATCGGCGTCTGCGGCCTCGACACCCGCGCTTTGACCGCCCTGATCCGCGAAAAGGGCATGCCCAACGCGGTCATCGCCCATGCCCCGGACGGCGCCTTCGACCGGGCCGCGCTCGCCGCCGAGGCCAAAGCCTGGCCGGGCATAGCCGGCATGGACCTGGTGCCGGACGTCACCGCCGCCCAGCGCTACGACTGGGACGAGACGAGCTGGCGGCTGGGGAAGGGCTATGGACGGCGCGAGGGCGAAGCCAAATACAAGGTCGTGGCCGTCGATTATGGGATCAAACGCAACATCCTGCGCCTGCTCGCCGACAATGATTGCGCCGTCACCGTCGTGCCGGCCACCGCCTCGGCCGAGGACATCCTGGCGATGAAGCCGGACGGCGTATTCCTGTCGAACGGCCCCGGCGATCCCGCCGAGACCGGCCATTACGCTGTGCCGGTGATCAAGGAATTGCTGGATAAGCGCATGCCGATCTTCGGCATCTGCCTCGGGCACCAGATGCTCGGGCTGGCGGTCGGCGCGAAAACGACGAAGATGAGCCAGGGCCATCACGGCGCCAACCATCCGGTGAAGGACTTCACCACCGACAAGGTCGAGATCGTCTCGATGAACCACGGCTTCGCCCTCGACCGCGACACGCTGCCGAAGAATGCCAAAGAGACGCATGTCTCGCTGTTCGACGGCTCGAATTGCGGCATCGCGCTGACGGACCGGCCGGCGTTCTCGGTGCAGCATCACCCCGAGGCGTCGCCGGGGCCGCGGGACAGCCATTATTTGTTCAGGCGGTTCGTGGAGATGATGGGGAAGAGAAAGGGCGGGAGTGAGGTGAAGCCGGAGGCTTAACCTCAGCGGTGCGCCAGCAAAGGTAGGTTCGATTGACTGAGCACCGACCGATATCCGTCGTACTTCGATTTCTCGATATCGCAATTTCCGAGGAAGCGCTCCGTGACGCCTTGGGCGTCCAACTCGATAGATTCGGATTGCAGCGTTCCGGCCGGCTTTCTTTTGCGCAGATCAACTTTCCTGACACCGATGACCCGTGGCTGTCGACCGCGACATATCTTTCGAGGCTCGGGCCGCCGACGGCGCAGCTCATCGCCACGGGAGGGATCGGCGGCGCAACTCTCGACATTGCGTTTGGTTTCACGTCGGACCTGGCCGCGCACTCAGCAATAATTCCCAGTTCGATTGCTGAAGCCGCAGGTCGAAATCACCTGGATATCGAAGTCTCAGCGTATCCGCTGGATAGCGAATAAAGCCATGCCGCGGGAACTACCCTGGCGTTGCACCACTGAGCGCTTGTGATGACTGCGGCGGGACTCGATCCGTCAGCGAATTATCAGTAGGGCAGAGCGCAATCGGTCATTGTTGGAACGCTCGCCCTTGGGCGCCGAGCCGAGAGGCTGTCAAGGATCGCCAGAGGTCGTGCGAAGAACGGCCGTTCTTCGAACGCCCTCTGGCGACCGCCTCCGGCGGCGCGCGAAGCGCGTCCTTGACAGCCTCTCGGCTCGGCGCGTTTGGCTTAGCGTTCCAACAATGGCCGATTGCGCTCTTCTCTCAGCTTCGTCTGGTCGCCGCGAACAGCACTCCTGCCATTGCGGGGCTCCCCGGCCCGCACGCCGCCTGCGCCGTCGAGGGCGCGCTGCGCCCCGGGCGAGCGCAGCTTGTCGGCGGCGTTCCGTGCTCGAACCCGATCCGCGCGCCTTCAGAAACCGCTATGGATCGCCCCGGCGCGGCTGTATGAAAGTGCCGCCGAGGCGGCGTCATTGGGCTCGCCTCAAGCCCGAGGGAGCTATGGCCGAGCGCAGAAAGCTTGCGGCGATCCTCGCCGCCGACGTCGTCGGCTTCAGCCGGCTTGCCGGCGCGGATGAGGACCGGACGCTGGCGCGCCTGCGCGCGCTGCGCAGCGACCTCATCGATCCGACGATCGCCGTGCACAACGGCCGAGTGGTGAAGCGCACCGGCGACGGGGCGCTGGTCGAGTTCCGCAGCGTGGTGGACGCGGTGCGCTGCGCGATCGAGGTGCAGAACGGCATGGTCGAGCGCAATGCCGGCCTGCCGCCAGAGCGGCGGATCGAATTCCGCATCGGCATTCACATCGGCGACGTCGTCGAGGAGAGCGACGGCGACCTGATGGGCGACGGCGTCAATATCGCGGCGCGGCTTGAAGGGATCGCCAAGCCGGGCGCGATCTGTCTCTCGGAGGACGCCTATCGCCAGGTGAAGGCGCGGCTCGACGTTCTGGTCAGCGATCTCGGCGCGGCGCAACTCAAGAACATCGCCGAGCCGATCCACGTCTATTCGCTCGAAATTGGCGCGCCGGCCAAGCCGAAAGCGCCGCCGGACGAGCCCGCAGCGCCGGAGAAACCGGCCGCGCTGGCCCTGCCCGACAAACCCTCGATCGCGGTGCTGCCGTTCCAGAACATGAGCGGCGATCCAGACCAGGAATATTTCGTCGACGGCATGGTCGAGGACATCATCACCGGTCTGTCCCGAATCAAATGGCTGTTCGTGATCGCGCGCAATTCGAGCTTCACCTACAAGGGCAAAACGGTCGACATCCGCCAGGTCGGCCGCGAATTGGGCGTTCGCTATGTGCTCGAGGGCGGCGTGCGCAAGGCCGGCAATCGCCTGCGCATAACGGCGCAATTGCTCGAAGCGGAAACCGGGGCGCATCTCTGGGCGGACCGCTACGACGGCGCGCTGGAAGACGTGTTCGATCTGCAGGACAAGATCACGCAAGGCATCGTCGCCATCATCGAGCCGAATCTTCGCCGCGCCGAGATCGAGCGCGCCCAACGCAAGCGGCCCGACAGCCTCGGCGCCTATGACCTCTATCTGCGCGCCCTGCCCCATATGGCGTCAGCAATGCCGGAAGACGCCGCAATCGGCATCGGCTACCTCGAACAGGCGCTAAAGCTCGATCCCAACTACGCCGCCGCCCATGCCTACATGGCCTGGGCGCTGGAGATCCGCTTCATGCGAGGCGGCTTCAACCCGGCGGACGCAGCGGCGGGCGTGCGCCATGCCCGGACGGCGCTGGCCCATGGCGGCGACGATGCGACGGCGCTCGCCGTCGCTTCGCTCACGCTCCTGCATCTCGCTTACGATTTCGAGGCCGCGTCGGGCGCAGTCGCCCGCGCCCTCTCGTTGAACGATTCGTTCGCCGCCGCCTTTTATTTCGGCGCGCATATCCATGCGCTGCGCGGCGACGCGGCGACCGCCGAAGAGTACGCGGGCAAAGCGCTGCGGCTCAGCCCCTTCGACCCGCTCAGCTATCTCGCCTTGCACGCGATCGGCACCGTCCGGGTCCGCCAGGGCCGGTTCGACGAAGCCGCGTCCCAGTATTCGAAGGCGATCCAGGCGAACCCGCGTTTCAGCATCCTTTACGCGCTGCACACCGCGGCGCCGGCGCTCGCGGGTCGGGAAGCGGAGGCCAAGTTTGCCGCAGACCGACTCCTGGCGCTGGAGCCGAGCTTTCGCATACAGCCGTTCCTCGCTGCGTTTTCTCCGTTTTTCGATCAAGTGCTGACGGATTCCCTTTCGATCGGACTGCGGAAGGTGGGCCTGCCCGAATAGGCCGGGCCGGGGGGGCAGCGCCGAGGCAATCGGAGCGGGATCGCCGAGCTGGAAGTATCGCGGTCATGGCCTGGACGGGCGCGACGTCGCCTCGATTAAAATGCAGAGATCGCCCCGGCATTGTCCGCCGCGGCGAAATCGCCCTCTTTGACCCTATATTTCCGCCGCCCGAAAAGCCCGCCTACCGGGGAACCTCCCGATTCCGCCATGGTTGAGAGAACGCGCCGCCTTCGCTTGCACGGCGCTCTTCGGCTCGAGATCGTGGAATGGCTCCGCTCGCGCGCCTTCGCTTCGCGGCGACAGCCGCAGTTCTCGCGTTCGGCTTGCAGCCGGGCGCGGCGGCGTGCCTGGATATCGGCCAGGCGCAGCGGCTGGAGTTGAGCGGCGAATTGACCTATCGCGTCTTTCCAGGCCCGCCGAACTTCAAGGACGTGAAGGCCGGCGACGCCCCGGAGCCGGCGTTCATTTTGGAGTTGGCTCGGCCGATCTGCGTCGGCCGCGACGGGAAGGAGGTTTCGACGATCGAGCTTTTGCCGACCGAAAAGACCGTCGGGTTCATGCGCAGCCTCGTGGATTCGAAGGTCCTCGTCACGCTGGGAAAGCCCATAGCGCCGACAACGCCTCATCCGCACGCGCCATTGGCCGCGGCGGTCGCCGGCGTCGCCAAGCTGGAAGGAGCGCCGCCTGTAGCCGCATCCGCCGAATCCGCTGCCCCGCCGCAGAGCGGCGACGCCGCCAGCATTGTCCGGGCGTTCTACGAATCGCTCGGCCAGGGCGACGGCGATCGGGCGGCGACCTTCATCGCGCCCGAGGTCCGCAAAGGGCCGCTCTCCGGGGCGGAGATGACCCGCTTCTATAGCCGACTTCGCGAGCCGCTGAGGCTGACGGAGCTCAAGCCGATCAATCCGAACAGGTACTTCGTCGCCTATACGTTCAAGACCGCCGGCAGCGCCTGCATGGGCCGAGCCTTGGTCGATACGGTGAACAGGTCGGGAGAAAACTACATCTCGCATATTGAGGCTCTCGACGGATGCTGATCCGCGCCAGCCTTCGTCCTCCCTATCCGCGCCGGCGGAACAAGCTGAACTGAAAGCGCTGCTCCGAGCCCCACGGCGTCTTGTGATCGTGGCGGCGCGTCTCGATCAAATCGAAGCCGTCGCCGACCGCCTCGGCCAGGCTTTCGCCGTCATAGCGCGCGACCGGCAGGCCGCTGCACTTTTCCGGCCCGTCCGGCGCGAAGGTCGCGATGATCGCATGGCCGCCGGCTTTCATGGCTTCGGTCAGTCGGGCGACGTAAGCGGCGCGATCGGCTGCATCGACCAGGAAATGAAACGCCGCGCGGTCGTGCCAGACGTCGTAAGATGCGGGCTCGGGCCGCCAGGCCGTGGCGTCGGCGACGATCCAGCGGACTTGGCGCGCGCGTTCGCCGAGCCGCGCCTTGGCGGTCGCGAGCGCGGCCTCGGAAAGGTCGAGCACGGCGAGGTTGCGGAAGCCTTTCTCCAACAACGCGTCGACCAGTCGCGCCGCGCCGCCGCCGATGTCGACGATCTTGGCCTCGGGTGGCGCGCCGGTTCGCGCGATCATGTCGAGCGAAGGCGCCGGATTCTCCTGGAACCAGCTCACTTCATTCTCGCCCTTGCTCACGTAAACCTGCCGCCAATGGGCCTGTCGGCTGCCGTCGTCCATGGCGTCGCCTCGCAAGGAAGAGAAGGGCAAGCTTAAATGGGCCCGCCGCCGATCTTCGACAATGAGCGCGCTTCGTCAGGCCGCGCTCTCCGCGCGCGCAACCGAAGCGCGCCAAGACGGCCCAGACCAGCCCATTGACTCCGGCCGCCGCCGGGACCAGACTTGCCCTTCGCTCGAGGGGAGCCCCTTCTAGGGCTGAGACGGCGGTTTCCGCCGGACCCTTTGAACCTGATCCGGGTCGTGCCGGCGTAGGGACGAGGTCTTGGCCGAAATCATCGGCTTTCCCCCCAAATCCCAAGCCAGACCGACCGGCGCATAACGCGGGAAGGAAAGCCTATGAACGAGCTCGCCTCGCCAAAATCATTTCAACCGGCCCCCCAGAGCGTGACCAGCGGACCGATCGCCGGCTCGCGGAAAATCTATGTCGCGGTCAAATCCCGCCCCGATATTCGCGTGCCCTTGCGCGAGATCGCGTTGAGCGATCCTTCCGAGCCGCCGGTCCGCGTCTATGACCCGTCCGGCCCTTATACGGAGGCGGATGGGCGCATCGACCTCGCCAAAGGCTTGGCGCCCGTGCGCGAGACCTGGATCGCGAGCCGCGGCTTCGAGGCCGCGCAAGGCCGCGCAGTGCGGCCGGAAGACAATGGCGACGTTTCCGCCGACAAGCTCGTGCCGCTCTGCCCGGCCGAGCGAAGGCTGCGCGCCGGCCAGCAAGGCCAGCTCGTCACGCAATTGGAATTCGCCCGCGCCGGAATCGTCACTGAAGAGATGATCTATGTCGCCCATCGCGAGAATCTCGCGCGCGAGGCGGCGGTCGAGCAGGCGGCGGAGCGGCTCGCCGACGGCGAGAGCTTCGGCGCGGCGATTCCGTCCTTCGTCACGCCCGAATTCGTGCGGCAGGAGGTGGCGCGCGGCCGCGCGATCATTCCCGCCAACATCAATCATGTCGAACTCGAGCCGATGGCGATCGGCCGCAATTTTCTGGTCAAGGTCAACGCCAATATCGGCAATTCCGCCGTCACCTCGGGCGCGGCCGAAGAGGTCGAGAAGCTGGTCTGGGCGATCCGCTGGGGCGCCGACACGGTGATGGACCTTTCGACGGGGCGCAACATCCACAACATCCGCTCCTGGATCATCCGCAACTCGCCCGTGCCGATCGGCACGGTGCCGATCTATCAGGCGCTGGAGAAGGTCGGCGGCGATCCGCTGAAGCTCGATTGGGACGTGTTCAAGGACACGCTGATCGAGCAGGCCGAGCAGGGCGTCGACTATTTCACCATTCATGCCGGCGTGCGCCTCGCTCACGTGCCGCTGACCGCCAAGCGCGTCACCGGCATCGTCTCGCGCGGCGGCTCGATCATGGCGCGCTGGTGTCTGGCGGGACACCGCGAGAGCTTCCTCTACGAGCGCTTCGACGAAATCTGCGATATCATGCGACGGTACGACGTCTCGTTCTCGCTCGGCGACGGCTTGCGCCCCGGCTCGATCGCCGATGCGAACGACGCGGCGCAATTCGCCGAATTGGAGACATTGGGCGAACTAACCAAGATCGCTTGGGACAAGGGCTGCCAAGTGATGATCGAAGGCC
Organism: Alphaproteobacteria bacterium; assembly: GCA_021325385.1. Taxonomy (GTDB): domain Bacteria; phylum Pseudomonadota; class Alphaproteobacteria; order Rhizobiales; family Beijerinckiaceae; genus Roseiarcus. Next base: position 36,206 of record JAJPHH010000200.1, on the reverse strand, counting down.
CGGGCCATATCCCGATGCACAAGATCAAGGTGAATGTCGAGAAGCAGCTCGCCGAGTGCGGCGAGGCGCCGTTCTACACGCTCGGGCCGCTGACGACCGATATTGCGCCGGGCTACGATCACATCACGTCGGGCGTCGGGGCGGCGATGATCGGCTGGTTCGGCACGGCGATGCTCTGTTACGTCACGCCGAAGGAGCATCTCGGCCTGCCCGATCGCGACGACGTCAAGACAGGGGTGATTACGTACCGCATCGCCGCCCACGCCGCCGACCTCGCCAAAGGCCATCCAGCCGCGCAAATCCGCGACGACGCTTTGTCGCGGGCGCGCTTCGATTTCCGCTGGGAGGACCAATTCAACCTATCGCTCGATCCTGACACGGCCCGCGCCTTCCATGACGCGACGCTGCCCAAGGACGCGCATAAAGTCGCGCATTTCTGCTCGATGTGCGGGCCGAAGTTCTGCTCGATGAAGATCACCCAGGATTTGCGCAAAGAAGCCGAGGCGATGGCCGGAATGGAGGCGAAGTCGAAGGAGTTCATCGAACAGGGCGGCGCGCTTTACGTGCCGGCGGCGGAGTGACGGGCCGGAACTCGATGTCGGACTCGGCGTACCCCCTCCCCGGCCCTCCCCCGCTTCGCGGGAGAGGGGGCGGCAAGCACCGTGCATGGGACCCCCTCTCCCGCGAAGCGGGGGAGGGTTGGGGAGGGGGCGCGGGGGATGGTTGGGGAGGGCGCGCGGCGCCGGCGCCATCCTCGCGCTCTCCGATCTTGCGCATCGGCGGCGGTCCATGAGCAAACGCATCACCGTCATCGGCGCAGGCGTCGCGGGCTTGACGAGCGCTCTCGCGCTCGCCGAGCGCCGCGCCGAGGTCGAAATCCTGGAACGTTCGGAAAGACTCGGCGAGGATTGCTGCTCGTGGTGCGCCGGTGGGATGCTCGCGCCGTGGTGCGAAGCCGAGAGCGCCGAGCGCGAGGTCGTGGATTTGGGCCGCGGCGCGATCGCCTGGTGGGAGAAGCGCGTGTCCGGGGTCGAGCGCAACGGCACGCTCGTCGTCGCCGCACCGCGCGATACGAGCGAGATCGATCGTTTCGCCGCGCGTACGGACAATCACGAGCGCGTCGACGAGGCGCGTATCGCGGCGATCGAGCCGGACCTCGCCGGGCGCTTCCGCAAAGGTCTGTTCTTCCCCGAGGAAGGTCACCTCGATCCGCGGCGCGCGCTGCACGACCTCGCCGAGCGACTGGCCGCGCGCGGCGTCGCGGTCCGCTTCGGGGTCGATGCGAGGCAAATCGCCGCGGACGGACGCGCGATTCTCGATTGCCGCGGCCTTTCCGCGCGCGACGCGCTGCCCGACTTGCGCGGCGTGCGCGGCGAGATGCTGATCTTGCGCACCGATGAGGTGAGGCTGTCGCGGCCGGTGCGCTTTCTGCATCCGCGCATTCCGCTCTATGTCACGCCGCGCGCGAACGGCCATTTCATGATCGGCGCGACCGCGATCGAGAGCGCTTCGCGCGGGCCGGTGACGGCGCGCAGCGCGATCGAGCTGCTGAGCGCCGCCTACGCGCTGCATCCCGCCTTCGGCGAGGCCGAGATCGTCGAGATGCGCGCCGACGCGCGGCCGGCCTTTCCCGACAATCTGCCGCGCCTCGTCGTGAAAGACGGGCGCACATATCTCAATGGGCTCTACCGCCACGGCTTCTTGCTTGCGCCGATTTTCGCCGAGCGCGCCGCCGCGGCTCTTTTGGAGGAACGATCAGCCGATGAAAGTCATCGTCAACGGCGTCGAGCATGAGATCGCCGCCGCGACGCTCGCCGCCGCGCTGAAGGCGCTCGACTACGAAAACGCGACCGTCGCGACGGCGCTGAACGGCCATTTCGTGCCGGCGCGCAAGCGCGAACAGGCGAAGCTCGCCGAAGGCGACCGGATCGAGATCGTCGCGCCGCGGCAGGGAGGGTGAGCGATGCGTCTCTATGACGTCGAGATCAATTCGCGTCTGCTGCTCGGCACGGCGCAATATCCTTCGCCGGCGATCCTCGCCGAAGCGGTGCGCGCTTCGCAGACCGAGATCGTCACCGTCTCGCTGCGCCGCGAGTCCGCCCGCCTGCGCGAAGGCCAGGACTTCTGGGCTCTCATCCGCGAACTTGGCGTGCGGGTTTTGCCCAACACCGCCGGCTGCCATTCGGTGAAAGAGGCGGTGACCACCGCCGAGATGGCCCGCGAGATTTTCGCCACCAACTGGATCAAGCTCGAAGTGATCGGCGAAGCCGACACGCTGCAGCCCGACGTGTTCGGCCTGGTCGAGGCGGCGCGCATCCTCAACGAGGACGGCTTCGCCGTGTTTCCGTACATGACCGAGGACCTCGTCGTCGCCGAGCGCCTGCTCGAAGCAGGCTGCCAGGTGTTGATGCCCTGGGGCGCGCCGATCGGCTCGGGCAAAGGCTTGAACAACCTCTTTGGCTTGCGCGCCTTACGCGCGCATTTCCCCGACGTTCCGCTGATCGTCGACGCCGGCATCGGCGTTCCCTCGCACGCCGCAGCGGCGATGGAGCTCGGCTACGACGCGATCCTGCTGAACACCGCCGTCGCCAAAGCCGGCGATCCGCCTGCGATGGCCCGCGCCTTCGCTCTCGCCATCGAAGCCGGCCGAGCGGCGTACCTCGCCGGCGCGATGCAGCCGCGCGACATGGCCGCGCCGTCGACGCCGGTCCTCGGCAGGCCGAGCTTGGCGAGGTGACGATGGTGCGGAGCGCGCCGAGCTTTGTCCTCCTCCGCAAAGCGGGGGAGGGCGACTATGCGAAGCATGGTGGAGGGGGCACGCGGCGCATCAGAATAATCCCGGACTCAGCGGCCCCCTCCACCGCGCTGCGCGCGGTCCCCCTCCCCCGTCTTCGACGGGGGAGGATGTGACGCCCAACATGATTCCGCTCGACGCCTTCTACCCGATCGTCGACAGCGCCGATTGGGTGCGCCGCCTGCTCGGCGTCGGCGCAAAGCTGGTGCAACTTCGCGCCAAGGACAGGCCGCGCGACGAACTGCGCCAAGAAATCCGCGCTGCGCTCGCCGCCTGCCGCAGCGCCGGCGCGCAGCTCGTCGTCAACGATTACTGGGACGTCGCGATCGACGAAGGCGCGGACTTCGTCCATCTCGGCCAGGGCGATCTCGACGCCGCGGACATTGCGCGCATCCGCGCCCATAGAATAAAGTTCGGCGTCAGCACCCATGATCACGCCGAGCTGGAGCGCGCCCTCTCTCTCGACCCCGACTATGTCGCGCTCGGCCCGATCTACCCGACCCGACTGAAGGCGATGGCCTTCGGCCCGCAAGGCCTCGAGCGCATCGGCGAGTGGAAAATGCTGATCGGCGATCGTCCGCTCGTCGCGATCGGCGGGATTACGCTGGAGCGCGCCCCGCTTTGCCTGGCGGCCGGAGCCGACATCGTCTCCGTCGTCACCGACATCACCCTGAACGAAGACCCCGAGGCGCGGGCGGCGGCCTGGGTCGCGGCGACGCGGCGGCCGGCGTGATGGCGCGCCTGCCGGTCGCGCTGACCATCGCCGGGTCGGATTCCGGGGCCGGCGCCGGCATACAAGCGGACATCAAGACATTCGCGGCGCTCGGCGTCTATGCTGCTTGCGCGATCACGGCGGTCACCGCGCAAAATACACAGGGCGTTACGGACATCCATTTCGTACCTCCGAGGTCCGTCTCGGCGCAGATAGACGCGGCGCTTTGCGATTTCGACGTCGCGGCGATCAAGATCGGCATGCTTGGCGCGGCGGACGTCGCCGACGCGGTCGCCGATCGGCTTGGCGGTCTGACGACGGGGCGGCCGTTCATCGTCTTTGATCCTGTGATGGTCGCATCCTCGGGCGATGCGTTGAGCAAGGAAGGCTTTCTTGACGCAGTCAAGGCGAAGGTGCTGCCGCTTGTCGATTGCCTGACGCCCAATCTTGCCGAGGCCGCCGCCTTGCTGGGCGGCGCGCAAGCGCGCGACGAGGCGACGATGGCGGCGCAAGGACGCGCGCTGCTGGCGCTCGGCTCGCGCGCCGTGCTGATGAAGGGCGGCCATCTCGAGTCGGGCGAGGCGGTCGATTGGCTGGTCACGCGGAAGGATGCGCGGCGTTATGCCGGGCCGCGCATCGATTCGACGAATACGCATGGCACCGGCTGTACGTTGTCGGCGGCGGTCGCAGCGCATGTCGCGCTTGGAGCGGGATTGCAGGACGCCGTCGCTGCGGCGAAAGCCTTCGTTGCCCGCGCGATCGAGGCCGGGCGCGATGTGAGGCTTGGCGGCGGCCGCGGACCGCTGATGCAGATGGCGGTACGCGGCCGGTAAGCGCCCAAACGGTCGCGTCGGCGTGGCGACCCCGGCGGCCCGACCGGGGAATCGGCTCCTTTTCGCGCCTGCCGCGGTTCAGGCGCCGGGCCCATATCCCGTGGACAGAGCCCAACCCGCCGATGCGCCGCCGTCCTCGCTTTGCTACCTTCTCAGCATGACCCGCCATGCCCAGCCGCCCGCGCCGCCTCTCGGCGAAGCCGCCGCGCCCGCGTTCCGCGAGGCCGACGTCAAGCTCACACCGATGATGGCGCAATATTTCGAGATCAAGGCGGCCAACCCGGATTGCCTGCTCTTCTACCGGATGGGCGATTTCTACGAATTGTTCTTCCGCGACGCGGAGATCGCCAGCGCGGCGCTCAACATCGTCCTGACCAAGCGCGGCAAGCACGAGGGCGCCGATATTCCGATGTGCGGCGTGCCGGTCGAGCGCGCCGACGAATATCTGCAGCGGCTGATCGCGGCCGGCCATAGAGTCGCGGTCTGCGAGCAGCTCGAAGACCCGGCCCTCGCCAAGAAGCGCGGGCCGAAAGCCGTGGTGCGCCGCGATGTGATCCGTCTCGTGACGCCGGGCACGATCACCGAAGAGCGCCTGCTCGAGCCGGGCCGCGCCAATCTCCTCCTCGCCGTCCACCGGGTTCGCGCCGGCGAGGACCGTACCTCCTTCGGCCTCGCCGCGGTCGATATTTCGACCGGCGCCTTTTTGCTCAGCGAGGCCGACGCGGCCTCGCTCGGCGCCGAGATCGCGCGGCTCGATCCCAGCGAGATCGTCGCGACGCAGGCGACGCTCGACGATCGGGACGCCGCGCGGGCCTTCGCCGAGACCCGCGCGGCGCTGACGCCGGTCGGCCGCGACGCCGGCAGTCCCGACGCCGCCGAGCGCGCCTTGCGCGACTTCTACGGCGTCGACATGCTCGACGGCTTCGGCGCCTTCAGCCGCGCCGAGATCGGCGCCGCGGCGCTGGCGATCCATTATGTCGGCCGCACACAGATCGAAGCGCGGCCGGCGCTGGCGCGGCCGAGCCGCCGGCCGCGCGGCGAAACGATGGAGATCGACGCTTCGACCAGAGCCAATCTCGAACTGACGCGCACCTTGAGCGGCGAGCGGCAAGGTTCGCTCCTGGCGACGGTCGACCTCACCGCGACGCCGGCCGGCGCGCGGCTCCTCGCCGAGCGGCTCGCCGGCCCGCTCACCGACCCGGCCGCGATCAACAGAAGGCTGGACGCGATCGGTTTTTTCATCGAGGAGCCTGCCTTACGCCGCGACTTGCGCGCCGCGCTGCGCGCCGCGCCGGACCTCGCTCGCGCCGTGTCGCGCTTGAGTCTTGATCGCGGCGGCCCGCGCGATCTCGCCGCGCTGCGCGACGGGCTCGCCGTCGCCCGCGCCGTCGCCGAGCGCCTCGCGGCGCAGCCGCTCGCGGGCGCGATCCTCGCCGAAGCGGCCAGGCGGCTCGCCGGAATCGCGCCCGGATTGGAGCAGATTCTGGCGTCGACGCTCGCCGACGATTTGCCGCTCAACAAGCGCGACGGCGGCTTCGTTCGCGCAGGCGCCGAGCAGGGGCTCGACGAAGCGCGCGCCTTGCGGGACGAGAGCCGGCGCGTCATCGCCGACTTGCAGGGCAAATACGCGGCTCTCGCCGAGACCAATCAGCTCAAGATCAAGCACAATCATTTTCTCGGCTTCTTCATCGAGACCTCGCAAGCTCAGGGCGAGCGGCTGCTGAAAGCGCCCTTCTCCGCCACTTTCATCCATCGTCAGACCATGGCCGGCGCGATGCGCTTTTCGACCAACGAGCTCGCCGAACTCGAGGCCAAGATCGCGTCAGCGGCCGACCGCGCGCTGGCGTTGGAGCTCGCCGTGTTCGAACGTTTGCGTCGGGCGGCGCTCGCCGAGATCGAGGCGATCCGCGGCCTCAGCGCCGCTCTGGCCGAGATCGACGTCGCCTGCGCCCTCGCCGAGCTGGCGGCGACGCGCGAATGGGTTCGCCCGATCGTGGACGAATCCTTGACGTTCGCTATCGAGGCCGGGCGTCATCCGGTGGTCGAGGCGGCGTTGCGGGCCAAAGGCGAGCCTTTCGTCGCCAATGAGTGCGATCTTTCCGGCGACGCGGATGGCGGCCGCATCGCCCTCGTCACCGGCCCGAACATGGCCGGCAAATCGACGTACCTTCGTCAGGCCGCGCTGATCGCGCTGCTGGCGCAAGCGGGGTCTTACGTCCCGGCGCGGCGCGCCCATATCGGCGTCGTCGACCGGCTGTTCTCGCGGGTCGGCGCCGCCGACGATCTCGCGCGAGGCCGCTCGACCTTCATGGTCGAGATGGTCGAGACCGCGGCCATCCTCAATCAGGCGACGCTGCGCTCGCTGGTCATTCTCGACGAGATCGGCCGCGGCACCGCGACATTCGACGGGCTCTCCATCGCTTTCGCCACGATCGAACATCTCAACGCGGTCAACCGCTCGCGCGCGCTGTTCGCGACCCATTTCCACGAGCTGACGCGGCTCGCCGCGACTTTGCCGCGCATGGTCAATCTCGCGCTGCGCGTCACGGAATGGAAAGGCGATCTCGTCTTTCTGCACGAAGTCGCGCCTGGCGCGGCTGACCGCTCCTACGGCGTGCAGGTCGCCAAGCTCGCCGGCTTGCCGAGCGCCGTGGTCGAGCGCGCCCGCGCCATCCTCGCCGGTTTGGAGACGAGCGACCGCTCCGGCCAGGCGCTCGCCAAGCTCGACGATCTGCCGCTCTTCACCTATGCGCCGCCGCCCCCGCCGGCGCCGAAGCGCGATCTTCTGCGCGAGAAGCTCGCGGCGCTCGATCCGGACGATCTTTCGCCGCGCGAGGCGCAGGCGGCGCTCTATGCGCTGAAGCAGATCATGAAAGAGGACGAGGCATGAACGTTTATTTGGCGACAGCGATCGCCGCTTATTTGTACGTCGTCGCCCCTGGCCCGGCATTCCTGGCGCTGTTCACGCTCGCCGCCTCGAAGGGGCGCGGCGCCGGCGCCTGGTTCATCTGCGGCCATCTCGTCGGCGACATCACCTGGGGCGCGATGGCTTTCGCCGCGATCATCGGCGCGAACCGAATCGGCCCGACTCTGTTCGAGATCCTCGGCTTCGGCTGCGGGGCCTATCTCATCTATCTTGGCGGCAAGGCGGTCCTGGCCAGGAAGGACGCGGGCACGCCGGCCGTCGGTTCGCGCCGGCCGCTGATCGCCGGCATGGCGTTCGGCCTGACCAATCCGAAATCCTATCCTGTCGCGGTCGCGATGTTCACCGCGATCGCCGCGCCTTTCGCCCATCAGCTCACTTTCGCCGACGCGCCGAAGCTGATCCTCGCCGCTTTCGCCGGCTTTCTCGCCGGCGACCTGACGCTGATTTTCGCCGCCGGCCTGCCGGCGGTCAGGCGCTTCTTCCTGCGCCATGGGGTGATGGTCACGCGCATCGTCGGGACGCTGTTCATCGCCTTCGGCGCGAAGTCGATCTATGATGCGGCCGGCGGGGCGCTGCGGCGAGCGTAGCGCGAGAGAACTCGTGCCGTCATTGCGAGAGCAAGCAGATAGGTTCGTCGCTCCGCTTCTCGCAATGACGATTGAGGACCAATGTCTCTCGGGCTAGATGTGGCAGTAGATTACGGCGTAATCGTTTGCATTGTCTCCTAACAACCGCCTGAGCGCGAGAGCAGACGGCGGTTGCGGCTCTTCCGTTAGAGCCCCCAGCATGCCGCCCCACAATCCGATGCCCAAATGACCGACGGCAAAGCTGTGGCTAGCCGTATCCCATTCGTGAAGCGGCGACGTGTTGGCGCAATTTGGGCAGACGACCGATGCGCCGTCGCGCATGGAGCACCAATCGTCGAGCGCTTTGTAAAGAGGCTCCGAGCCTGGCGGACCTAATTCGATAACATGTCCGCAGCCGGGACAAACCGCCTCGACGCCATCGTTGTTGAAAAAGAGGCCGCTGCCTGCGCGATAGCGAGGCGTTAGCTCCGCGCCTCCCGGCTCGGCGCGCCATTCATAGTCGGTGACCTCAATCGCTACTCCGGTGATGTGCGGCCGCCGCGGGTATTTTGGCGGTACCAGCGCGTCGAAATGTGGACAGTCGGACCTCACAGCAAATGCGGTCGCAAGGCAGAGCGGAATATTGTTTCGCGGATGCGGCTCGACCGCCCCGACCTCAACCAAGCTCCGATAGAGCTCGCGCGCTGCGCCGGGCGCATCGGCAGTCGAAATACGCCTGTTGACTAGGTAAGTGCACTTGTCGCTCATGCCGAATCTCGTGGAAATAGCGGCTAAAGCGATCAAAACGCCAATCAGAGCGCCGGCGCAATACTGTCGTAACGTCAGGTACGAAATTTACGTAACCGCAGCCTACGCTTTACGCGCAGTCGCCGTCTGGATACCCCTTGCTGGATACCCCATGCGCGGGAACGACATTGCGCTGCGTCCTAAGCCTCTGTCGTCTCCAACCGGCGCGCCTCATTCCGCCGTGCCGCCTTGCGCCTGATGATCATCGGCAACCCATTCTCCGGCCGCAGCGTCACTCGCAGCAGCGGCCAGACTTTGGCGCCTTCTTTCAGCGCAAAGCTGAACCGGCTTGCGACCATCGCGAGAACAAGCGTCGCCTCCTGCAGGGCGAAGGCTTGGCCGATGCAGATGCGGGGGCCGGCGCCGAAGGGCAGGTACGAGAAGCGGTCGATCTTCGTCCGCTCTTCGCCGAGAAAGCGCGTCGGATCGAATGCGTCCGGCCGCTCCCAGAGCAGCTTGTGGCGATGCAGGACATAAGGCGAAATCACAATCAACGAGCCGCGCCTGGCGCGCTTATCGCCGAGCTCGTCGGGGCCGAGCGCCACCCGGCTGATCGCCGCGATCGGCGGGTAGAGGCGGACCGCCTCGTCGATTACGGCCCGCGTTTCAACGAGCCGATCGACCAACCCCTCCATCGGCCCGGCGAAGGCGCGGATCGCCTCCGCTTCGACGCGCTCGCGCCATTCAGCGGATTGCGACAGAAGAAACATGGACCAGGTCAGCGCGTTCGCCGTCGTCTCGTGCCCGGCGGAGATGAAGGTGAGAATGTTCGAACGCACTTCCGCTTCGCTGATCCGCGCGCCGGTCTCGGCGTCATGGGCGTTCAAAAGCAGGGTCAAAATATCGCGCGGCGCCGCTTCCGGCCGCTCGGCGAGAAGGCGGCGGCGCGCCGCGATCACCTCGTCTATCGCCTGCTCGAAAAAGCGCAAAGTCGCGCCCGCCCGCCAGCGGGCCAGCCGCGGCACGAAATCGGGCGCGCCGATCAGATCGAGCGCACTGACTTTACCGATCGCCCGGAAATAGCCGGTCATCGCCAGGCGAATGCTTTCCGCGTCGCGGCCGAAGCCGTCGGAAAAAATCGTCCGCTCGAGCACGTCTAGCGTCAGCCGGGTCATCTCGACCGCGACGTCGATCTCGGCCTCTTCCCCGAGGCTGAGCCAACGCGCCAGCATGGCTTCGCCGGCCGCGGCCATAGCCGGGGCGAAGTCCCTCACCTGTTTATGGGCGAAGATCGGCGCCACCGCCCGTCTTTGCGCGCGCCACTGCTCGCCCTCGGCGCTGAGCAGGCCGTCATTCAAGCCGGCGGAGAGCACGCGGCGCTGCAGCCGGTCCTTTTGATAATTGCTCGCATTCTCCAAAAGAACGCGGCGAATGGCGCTTGGCTCGTGAACGAGCAACGCGTGCCCGACCGGCAATCCGCCCTCGACCACCGGCTCCTCGAAATGCGGCTTGGCCCAGCATTCGAGAGGATTGCGACGCAACGCGCTCAGCAGGCCGACCAAGCCGAGAGGCCGCGGCTGCGGCGTCGGCGCAGGCGGACAAAATGTGGGCGGTCCGCCGCCCAAACCGTCCTGGACAAGGCCGGCCATGGATATTTCCCCAATCCCTTTCGTCAATTACGCCATCAACGCATTGCAGGTCAATCGGTTCCCCCGGTCAGTATTCCGGCCCGATGGACAAGTTCTCCGCTTGACCGGCTTGGAGAGCAACGATATCATTGATCTCAGTGGGATCATAACATGCCCGGCAATCTGCACGTTCGTAATCTTGACGACGATCTCATTGTCCGATTGAAGCGGCGCGCGGCGCGGCATGGGCGCTCGGCCGAGGCCGAGCATCGAGAAATTCTTCGCCAGGCTCTGGCGGGCGAGGACGAACCCTCTTTCGAAACCCTTGCCGCCGAACTACGCGAACTGACCAAAGGCCGGCGCCAGACGCCTTCGGAGATTCTTCTCCGCGAAGGACGTGACGAGCGGCGATGAAGCTGGTCATCGACGCAAGCATCGCCGTCAAATGGGTCGTCGAAGAGCCCGGAACCAGCGAAGCATTAGCGCTGCGCGGAAGGGCGGAGTTGATTGCTCCTGAATTGCTCGTCGCCGAATGCGCGAACATCCTGTGGAAGAAGACGCAGAGAAAAGAACTTACGCCGGACGAAGCGCGTCTCGCGGCGCGCCTTCTTCATGCCGCTGAGTTGGACCTTGCGCCGACCCGCGCGCTGCTCGAACGCGCCACGCTCCTCGCCATCGACCTCGATCATCCAGCCTACGATTGCATGTACCTTGCGCTGGCGCTCGCAAACAATTGCGCCTTCGTCACGGCGGACGACCGCCTGCTGCGAAAACTCGCGCAAACGAACGGTCCTTTGCGCGACAAGGCCGTTTCATTGACGGATGCGGCAAGAACTTAAACTTATGGCCGCGCCGCGGTCAGATCGATCCCGGCGGAATGAACGCGCAATAAAGGAAGATATCGTCGAACACGTTGACCGAGGCCGGCCCCTTGCGGTCGAACTCGGTCGCCGAGCGATAGCAGAGATGGGCGTGATGCGCCTCATCGCTCGGCGGATCGCCGGGAATCGGCAAGAAGGTGATCCGCTCTTCAGGGATCGCGACCCATTCCTGCTCCCGGGTCAGGAATTCGAACGCGCCGCCGCGCTCGCGGTAGACGGTCGCGGCGCAATCGTCGCCGCCGCAGCAGAGCTGGCCGTTCTTGCCATGTACGCCGGTATAGATGTCGTGCGCCTCGGCGGGCGAGTAGGACGCCGTCAGCGCGGCGATCAGAACGCCGCCAAGGGCGACGCGAGCCAGAGCCTTCATCATCGATCAACCGCTCCTGTTGGCGGCCGATCGATCGAAAACGTCTTAGCCGAGCGATCCAGCCGCGCGCTGATCGCCCTCCGAAAACGCTAGGCTTTCCTCCAAAATGTCCACGCGCCGCGACTCTCGCGCGAGCGCTGAAACGCGTCGACAAACCACGCCTCGCGCGGCGCCTTCGCGCATAGCCGCCCCGTCCCGCCGCGTATCGACGCCGACGAGGACGCCGCGCTGAACGGCGCATCCCTGGCGGGCCGCGTTCAAAACGCCTGCAACGCCGCCGCGACTCGCCTAGCAAGAGGCGTGCCGAATCGAAAAGAACATAGGCTCGCGGCGCAGAGCGTCAAGATCGGGGAAAGCGATCGTCGGCGGGCGCGCTCTCTTTTCTGTGAGCGCGCTTACTATAGCCGCTCGCCGCTATTCCCCTTATAACGCTGTCAATCATTCGCTAGGCCAAGGAGCGCCCTATGCCAGCCAAACGCATCGTCTTCACCGGCGGCTCGGGCAAGGCCGGGCGGCATGCGGTCCCGCATCTGCTCGCCAAGGGCTATAAGATCCTCAATGTCGACCTGAAGCCGCTCGACGTCAAAGGCGTCAACACGCTGGTCGCCGACCTGACCGACAATGGCCAGGCGTTCAATTCGCTCTCCACGCATTTCGGCTTCGAGGGCTATGACGAAGGCAAGCCGCCCTCGCCGCCCGACGCGGTGGTCCATTTCGCCGCCATCCCGCGCGTGCTGATCGAGCCGGACAACAAGACGTACCAGGTCAACGTGATCTCGACCTATAACGTCATCGAGGCGGCGATGAAGCTCGGCGTGCGCAAGGTCGTCATCGCCTCGAGCGAGACGACCTATGGCGTCTGCTTCGCCGAAGGCGACAAGGACTTCAAGAGCTTCCCGCTTGAAGAAGACTACGATGTCGACCCGATGGATTCGTACGGCCTCTCCAAGGTCGTCAACGAAAAGACCGCTCGCGCTTTCGCCATGCGCTACCGCGCCGACATCTACGCCCTGCGCATCGGCAACGTGATCGAGCCGCACGAATACGATCGCTTCCCGGCCTTCCTCGCCGATCCTCTGTCGCGCAAGCGCAACGCCTGGTCCTATATCGACGCGCGCGATCTCGGCGAGATCGTCCATTGCTGCTTGGAGAAGGACGGGCTCGGCTTCCAGGTGTTCAACGCCACCAACGACACGATCACCGCAAATATCCCCACTGCCGAGTTCCTGAAGCGCTATTGCCCCGATACGCCGATCACGCGGCCGCTGGGCGAGTGGGAGGCGCCCCTGTCGAACCGCAAGACGCGCGAAACGCTCGGCTTCAAGGAGGAGCACAACTGGCGGAAATACGTGAAAGGGTGAGGCGAGCCGGCGTTTACTTCCGCCGGCCGCCAACTCCGAGCGCAAGGCGAATAATGCCGGCCAGTCGGTTGTTGACCAGGCGGCGCACTCAAGATGCGTTCGAGCTTTCGCCCGTTCAGTCTGCGAGATGGCGCCGCGCCGCCGGCGCCCCATATGAGTCTGGGCGGGCGGCAATGAAGGAGCCAAGATGCGAAAGGCCATTCTGACCGGCGCCGCCGGGTTCGTACTTGCGCTTGGCGTCGCCGGTACCGGCGCGCTGGCGATGGGCGGCATGGGCGGGCCGTCGGACGCTTGGGGTTCGCCCTGGGCGCTCTATGCGCCGCAGACCTTCCAAGCGCCGCCCGGCTGGGGGCCCCTGGAAAGGCGCGCGGTCTCCGAGGGCCAGAGCCGCGCCGCGCCGACAGATCCTTGCCGCGGCAACAGGGCCTGCGAGCGGCGAATGCGGCGGGTCGCGCCCGGGGCGGCGCAATAGCAGATTTCGCGGCGAAGTTTGGCTGCGCCGCATTGTGGCTTTCGTCACAGCGCGGCGGCGCTCGGCTGCGCTATGTAACGAGCGGATTTGTTCAGGAAGGATTTCGCCATGCTGAAATTTCTGCTTGGCGCGGCCGCCTATATCGCCGGCGCAGCGCTGACCGCGGCGCTCATCGTTTCCGACGCCCACGCGATCGGAGGCGGGCCGACGCCGCCCTGGGCGTCGCCCTATGCGATTTTGGAGCCGCAAACCGTCACGCCGCAAATCGTCGCGCCGCAGGCGGCCGAGGAAGGGCGCGCGGCCTTCGAACAGAGGAACGCGCATTGCGCGCCGGGCGATCGCGCCTGCCTGCGCCGGTTGGAGCGCGAGCGCGCGACGCCGTGGGGACAGCACTGAGGCGCGGCGGAGAAAGGCGCGCTTCGAGTACCTCATTGCGCGCGGACGATGCAAACCAGTCTGAGTTGAGCGCCGGGAATGTTTTTTTTTGGTCGTTTCGCTCACGCAATGACGAGCGCCTGGCGTTTTACGCCTTTTCGCGCCGCCACGCCGCGGCCGCTTCGGCGAGCGTTTGCGGTCCGTCGCTAATTGTCCGAATCGCGGCCGGCATGCGCGAGAAGCGCGGCGCCGGCGCGGGCTGGACCACGCCGTCGATCTCGACGAAAGCGCCGCGCGCGCGAAGATGAGGGTGGCGCGCCGCTTCGGTCAGCGTCAGGACGGGGGCGAAGCAGGCGTCCGTCCCTTCGAGCAGCGCGCGCCATTCTTCGCGCGTACGGGTCGCGAAGAGCGCCGCGAGTTTCTCGCTCAGCGCCGGCCAATGAGCCGGATCGTCGCGGCGGCTGACGATCGGGTCGCCGTCGAGGCCCAAGAGCTCGCAGAGCCGAGCAAAGAAGCGCGGCTCGAGAGCGCCGATCGCAATGTGCTCGCCGTCGGCGCAACGATAGGTACGATAGAACGGCGCGCCGCCGTCGAGAAGATTGCCGCCGCGCTGCTCGCGCCATCGTCCGGCCGCGCTCATCTCCGCCGCCATCGCCATCAGCGAAGCGACGCCGTCGCAAATCGCGCAATCGACCACCTGGCCTTGACCGGTTCGCCTCGCGGCGAGCAGGGCGGCGAGCAGACCAGCGACCAAGTAAAGCGCGCCGCCGCCGTAATCGCCGACAAGGTTCAACGGCGGAATCGGCGCCTCGTGCGTTCCGATCGCGGCGAGCGCGCCGGATAGCGCGATATAGTTGATGTCGTGGCCGGCGCTGTCGGCGAGCGGCCCGCTCTGCCCCCAACCGGTCATGCGGCCATAGACGAGCCGCGGATTGCGCGCGAGCGCGACGTCGGGACCAAGTCCGAGCCGCTCCATGACGCCCGGCCGAAAGCCCTCGATCAACGCGTCCGCGCTTTCGAGCAGGCGGAGCGCCTGGTCGCGTTGCGCGGGGTCCTTCAAGTCAGCGACGATAGAGGGCCGACCGCGCGACAGAACCGCGCCGGGGCGGAAGCGCGACGGTTCGGGACGATCGATCGCGATGATCTCGGCGCCCATATCCGCAAGCAGCATCGCCGCGAACGGAGCGGGCCCGATGCCGACAAACTCGACGACTCGGACCCCTTCGAGCGGCCCGCCGCCAACATTCTCAACGGCCATTTGTCGCCCCTCGCCTCTTGCTCCGGAAACAGTAGCGAGGATTCCGCTTCGTGTCGCTTCCGACGATTCTCATTGCGCCGAAATGCAACCGTCTCGCCATATTATCGCAACCCGGCCGCCATCATTCCGCCGCGTTGTCGGAAACGTACGACGGGTTTCCGCCGCTATCATCTTCATCGCCGCGCTTCGACGTGAAGGGACGTCCCGTCATTCACGTCGCGTTCATGGCGATTGAGGCTTCCTTTGATTGCTTCTCGCCGAGGTTCGAAGCGAGCGAAGACGCAATTGGTTCTGTCATTCTTCTCAGGAAGCGCGCTCGAGAAAGGAAGAACGCTGCGCGCGCTCCGCAATCTTCCGGCCTGCGACTTTCCGAATCTCTCTGGAAACAGTGTCGCATCGCCAAAGACTCAACAGAAAGGACCGCCCATGAAACCTTCTACTTTCTCGCGCGCCGCGCGCGCTTCGTTTGCCTCGGCGCTGCTCGGCGCCGCGTGCATCGTCGCATCGCCCGTTTTCGCTCAAGAGGAGGAGGCGTGCGCGCCGCCGACCGTCGTCGATCAGCCGCCGCCGCCTCTGCCGGAATACGATCAGCCGCCGCTCCCCGGCCCCGGCTATATTTGGTCGCCGGGCTATTGGGCGTGGGACTCGGATGACAGCGATTATTACTGGGTGCCCGGCACCTGGATCGAGCCGCCGCGGCCGGGCTTGCTCTGGACGCCGGGCTACTGGGCCTGGATCGCCGGCGCCTATGTCTTCCATCCCGGCTATTGGGGACCGCGCGTCGGCTTCTATGGCGGCATCGACTACGGCTACGGCTATACCGGAGAAGGGTACGAAGGCGGCCGTTGGGAGCATGGCGTCTTCTTCTACAATCGCACGGTCAACAATTTCGGCAATGTGTCGGTCCGCAACGTCTATGTGCAAAACATCACGATCAACAGGAACGTCACCAATATCAGCTATAATGGCGGCAAGGGCGGCGTAGAAGCCAAGCCCACGCCGGAAGACAAAGCCTACGCCCGTCAGACCCATTTCGCGCCGACGCCGCTGCAACGCGAGCATGTCCAAGCGGCGAGCAAGGATCCGGCGCTATTTCAGAAGACCAATCACGGCGCGCCGCCGGTCGCTGCGACGCCGCGTCCCGCCGCCCTGACCGCGCCGAGCGTCGCTCCGGCCCGTCTTACCGGCGCGCCGCCGCCGAACGGCCCGACGCCAGGCAAGCCAGGGGCGGAGGAAAAAAGGCCGACACCGCCCACAGCCGAAGAAAAGAAGCCGGAAACGCCGCAGCCGGGACTCGAACAGAGAAAATTGCCGGGCGGCGGCGCTCAGCCTGGCGAGGCCCGCCCCAATGGGGAGAGACCGACGCCGCCTGTGGAGCCCAGCCGGACCCCCGCCGAAGGGAAGAAGCCGGCGATCGAGGAAAAGAAACCCTCCCAGTTGAACCGGCCCACTATCGAAGAGAGAAAACCCTCCGAGTTGAACCGGCCGACTATCGAGGAGAGAAAACCTTCCGAGTTGAACCGGCCGGCGATCGAGGAGAAAAGGCCGACTGAAAGAAACCGGCCGCCCGTGGAAGAGGGGCGGCCGGAGCTCAGACCTGCGCCGCAGCTTCGGCCGGAGCCGAGGCCAGAACCGCAGGTTCGGCCGGAGCCGCAATTGAGGCCGGAGCCTCAGAGGCCCGCGCCGCCGCCAATGGGAATCCAGCGGCCCGCGCCCGGCATGCGCCTCCAGCCGCCGCCTGGGGCTCATCCTCCGGGCAAACCGGAAGAGAGGCGGCAGCCCTGACGAACGCGTGAACGCGACATGCGGGGCCTCCGCCCCGCATGCTTTTCAACCGCGGGCCTTGCAGAAGGGGGTTTCAACCCGCGGTCGCAACGCTTATATTTGCTCCGTCGCCCCTCAAAGGCGGCTATGGCGATAAATGGACGTCGGAATAAACCTATCGGACCCGGGGGCGGTACCCGGCGCCTCCACCAAAGCTCGTTCAAAGCGGCGGGTTTCGGCGGGGGCGAAATAGGATCGACGAGGGTGTAAAGGACGCTCTTTCGCTCGGCATGATACCGCCGTTATCGGGTCAAACTTATAGTTGCCAACGACAACTATGCTCCGGTGGCTCTCGCCGCGTAATGCGGTGACGCTACTGGGAATCAAGTCCTGAGGGGTTGCACCTTCAGGCGGGGTCCGGAGGCGCCTGGCAACAGAAGCCTCCACTTTCTTTCTTCATCTCCTGACGCGCGTTGCAATGGCGCCGCCCCTCCAGTAGTTTTTGCGTTCAAGCGCAAGCCGCGTGAGCCATGCCGACCGACCTCATCCGATACGATCTTCTCGTGCAAGACGCGCTGCGCTCGGTCGTGCGCCGGGTGCTCGGCGACGCCGCGCGCAACGGCCTGCCGGGCGAACACCATTTCAACATTTCATTTAAGACGCAGGCGCCGGGCGTCGTGCTGCCGAATGCGATTCGTCAAAAATATCCGGACGAAATGACGATCATCTTGCAGCATGAATTCTGGGACCTCGTCGTGGACGCGGACGGTTTCGAGGTCAGCTTGAATTTCTCGCGCAAGCCGGAGCGGCTTAAAATTCCGTTCGACGCGATCGTCGGCTTCAGCGATCCTTCCGTGCCGTTCGGCTTCAAATTGGAGCCGCGCGAGTCAAGCGCGGCCCCCGCGCCCACGCCGCCCGCCGCTGCGCCGCCCCGCCAGCGACCGGAGCCGGCGACGCCCGCCAAATCGCAGCCTGCGCCGCTGCCGGCCCCCGCGCCGGGCAAACCGGCGGCGAGTCGGCAGGCCGGCGCGGAGGCGCCCAAAGCGCCTGAGAACGGCGAAGCGGCCAAGGTCGTCTCGATCGACGCGTTCCGCAAGAAATAAGGGATCGCGATGGGCGAGATCGTCAATCTACGCCGCGCCCGTAAAACGAAATCGCGCGAAGCGGCTGAGAGCGAAGCGGCCGCCAATCGCTTCCTCTTTGGCAGAACAAAGGACCAGCGCCGGCGCGTCGAGGCCGAGCGCGAGGCGGACGTCAGACGCCTCGACGCGCATCGGCTGGAAAAGCCCGGCGGCGATGGCGAGTGAGGCGCCCGCGGCGCGCGGCGCTTCGATCGTCAAGCGCTCGATCGCCATCGCCGGCCATCGCACCAGCGTCTCGCTCGAAGAAGCATTTTGGCGCGAACTGAAAGCGCTCGCCCGACGCCGCGGCCGCTCGGTCAGCGCGCTCGTAGCCGCTATCGACGCCGAGCGGAAGAGCGCCAATCTGTCTTCCGCGATCCGCGTCTTCGTCCTCGAAGAACTGGCGGAGCGTTAGAGAGCGCCGCCATGCCTCGCCGGCTTGATTGCATTTTGAATTTGTTTTTAAGCTTCGAACGTTGGGGAAACAACTTCAGATTGGGGGCAAAATCCATGGTCAGGATCGCAATCGGGATCGCCGTGGCGTTCGCCGCTTTTTGCTTTGCGGACGCGAACGCCCAGGCAGGAGTCAATCGCGCCTGGGTTTCCGGTCATGGCTCGGACGCGCCCGGCTGCGGCGCGCCGACCAGCCCGTGCCGCACGTTCCAATATGTCGTCAACAGCATCATCAACGCGGGCGGCGAAATCGACGTGCTCGATCCGGCCGGCTACGGCGCCGTGACCGTTCCGTTCGCGCTGAGCATCGTCAATGACGGCGTCGGCGTCGCCGGCGTGCAAGCCGCAGCGGGCGGGAACGCGATCACGTTCAACGGCGGGCCGAACGACATTCTCTCCCTGCGTGGATTGAACATCGAAGGCCTCAACACGGCTGCGAACGGCATCCAGTTCAATTCAGGCGCCTTAATTTCGCTCAGCGACTCCCACGTCACAGGCTTTACCCAATACGGAATCAATTTCGTATCAAGCAGCGGCAATACCTTTCTGGAAGTCAGGAACTCAGGCCTAGGAGAGAACGGCGCCGGCGATATCTATATGAAACCGACTGGAGGCGCGACCGGGCAGTATGGGTACGCGACAATCGCCAATTCGGATCTCGGCGGCGAGGCCGCGTCTCCCACCATCTTGACGCTGGACACGACGGCGGAATCAGGCGCCCGAATGGCGGCGACGCTCTCCAATTGTTTCATTCATGGCACGCCGGGTACGGCGATCAGCGTCAACGCGCCGACCAATCCCGCAATCGTCACGATCAACGACAGTACGCTCACTCAGATAGGGACGACCTTTGTCGCGAACGGCGCAAGCGCCCTCGTCGGCATAGACGGCTCCAAAATTTCGGACACCAACACGGTCGTTCAGACGACGAATGGGGGCGGCGTGTCGTCATTCGGGAACAACGCGATCTGGGCCTATACCACGCTCGGCGCCTTGGGGAGCCAAACGCTTCAGTAAAAGCTGCGCCTTTCGGGCTACAGCCACGGACCGCCGCTCGCCGGCGATTCGACCTAATAAATCCCGGTCGGATCGACTGCGCGCTGCGGCGGCTTGGGCGACGGCTGCAGCGCTGTCGGAGCGATATTGGTCGGCGGCGGCGCGAGCGGATTGGGCGGCGTATCGGCCGTCGGCGGCGGCAAGGGCGGCGCCGCGAGCAGCCGCCGCGCCTCCTCCTCGGCCTTGCGCGCCTCCTCGGCTTTGCGCGCCTCTTCTACTTTGCGCGCCTCCTCGGCTTTGCGCGCTTCCTCGGCTTTGCGCGCCTCTTCGGCTTGGCGGGCCTCCTCGGCCTTGCGCTGCTCTTCCGCTTTGCGGGCGTCGTCGCTCGCTTTCAGCAATTCGTCTTCGACGCGACGACGATCGGCCTCCGATTTCAACCGCGCCTGATCGGCGGCGTAGGCGTCGAGCTCCAGTTCGCGCTGCCTGAGGAACCGAGACGCCTTCAAGCGACGGTTGAACGCGGCTCGCTCGCGGACGTCCGCTTCGAACGCGGCGATCCGCTCGGTTTCGCGGGCGATCGCCTGCGCTTCGAGCGCATTGGCGAGACTCGCCGAATCGATCTCGCGGTTCAGCGCGCCGAGCCGTCCCTTCAAGGCCGCGTTGATCGCCGGCGGCGGCCCGCTCCAGAATTTTTTCGGCGGTTGCGTCTCGCTGATCGCAGCGCGGATATCGAGGTCGAGCGAGGTCAGATCGAGGCTCGCTTGCAGCTTCGCTTCGCCGCTTGCATGCGCCCCGTTGAATGGCCCGACGCGCAATACGCCGGCGCTGATCGCAGCCGGCGCGTCGCCGTCGGCGATCGTCATCGGCTTGCGGTCCATCTCGGTCGCCAACAGATGATTGACGTCGACATTTTCGATGTCGAAACCGTCCGCCTGCGCCGCCGCGACGACGCGCGTCAACGCGCCGGGATCGAATCGGCCGAGCTCGGCGCCGGCGAGTTGGATATGGCCCGAGCCGGCAAGGCCGGCGATCAGCGCGCTGGCGCTTTGCCCGGTCGCGGCGAAATCGAGCCCGCCGCCGATCTTCCCGTTGAGCCCAGCGCGGTCGAGTTGGATCGAATCAAACGCGATCTGCCCCGCCAAGGCGGCGGTCGCGCCGTCTCGGCGCAGCGTCGCGTGGCCGCTGACCGATCCGCCGGCGACGCGCATGAAGACGTCGTCGAGCGTCAGCGCAGTCGGCCCGAGCTTCAACCGGACATTCGCGTCATGCGCCGGAAGGTCGGTCATCAGGTCTAGCGAGCCGATCGTCAGCGCGACGTCCATCGACGGAGGCGTCGCCAGAACCGGCGCGAATTTGAGATCTGACCACAATTGGCCGGCTTTGGCCGGCTGCGCCGGACCAAGCGCGAGCGCGGCGAGGCCGCCAAGGGACAAGCGGTCAAGGATCAAGGCGCCTTCGACTTGCGGCGGCGGCTCGGCCGGCGCGGCTATCGGCGCGTCGGAGCCGGATTGCGGCGCGACGATTTGATAGGTCAGATCGCCGCTCAGCGTCGAGCCGAGCGCCTCGCCTTTCAGATGCGACAGGCGCACTTCGCCGCCCCGCCAGGTCGCCTCGCTCGATAGATCGGCGCCGGCGC
Organism: Alphaproteobacteria bacterium; assembly: GCA_021325385.1. Classification (GTDB taxonomy): domain Bacteria; phylum Pseudomonadota; class Alphaproteobacteria; order Rhizobiales; family Beijerinckiaceae; genus Roseiarcus. Next base: position 15,316 of record JAJPHH010000200.1, on the reverse strand, counting down.
TGACTTTGGCCTCGCGCGGGACGACGCCGAAAGCGGCGAGAAGCGGCAGGACATTGGCGCTCTTGAGCGTCGCCGAGCCGTCCGCGAGCGTATCGCCGGCGAGCGCGCGGCCGCGCCAGGTCAGATCGGCGCCGGCGAGCGAAGCCGTCGCCTCGCCGCTAAAGCCCTGCCGCCAATCGCCCTCGGCGCGCAAGCCGACTTGGCCGCGGCCGAGGCCGCTCAAAGGCGGCGTTTGCAGGCCAAGTTGGCGCAGCAGGGAAGACGTCTCGGGCGCATCGAGCGACGCGGTCGCGACGAGCTTGCCGCCGGAATCGGCTGGTCGGTCGATCTTCGCGCCAAGGCGCGTCGCGCCGACGAGTCCGCGGATCGACAGCTCATCGGGCGCGAAAACGCCGTCTTTCGCCGTCCCGCTCGCGCGCGCGTTGATCGTCAGCTTGGCCGGCGACAGCGCGCCGGCGCGATCGACGAGCGCTTGCGTGGCGCCGCCCGGCGCGACCCGGCGCAGCAGCAGCGCAAATTCGCGCAGGCGCTGGGCGTCGATATCGACATTGAGCCAGCGCTCGGCCGGCTTCAAGCCGCCATTCGCCTCGATCGTCGCGCCGCCAAGATCAGCGATGGCCAGATGGTCGAGCGTCACCTCGTCGCCGTTCTTGGCGAGCTTCACGTCGAGCGAACCGCTCTCGAACGGACCCTCGCCGAAACGGGCGATGCGGAACGCCCCGGCGCTCAGCGCCAACGACAGATCGACATTGCGGAGAAAATCGCCGCTGGCGGCGAAATTCGGCAAGGCGTCGAGATCGAGCGAATCCGTCCGCAAGTCGAGGTACAGCCGATCGCGGTCGCCGCCGATCGCGCGCGTGAAAGCGAGATCGCCTTTCAGCGTCGAGCGAGCGAGGCCGAGCGTCAGGTTTCGCGCGACGACGCTGGCGCCGGAAAGATCGACGTCGGCGGCAAGCGAGGCGGAGCCGTAGGGCAGCGCGGCGCTGATCGCGGCGAGGCTCCCGCGCAGATCGTCGTCGCCTTGCGAAATCCAATTGCGCAAGCGCTCGACGTCGCCGACTCGAACGTCCACCGCGCCTTTGAAATGACTGCCCGGCCCGAGTTCGACGTCGCCGGAGGCGGCAAGGCGCGTTTCGCCAGGCGCGAGCGCCTGCACGTTGAGCGCGATCGGCGCGTCGGGCGCGGCCGATGCGTCGAGCGCTGCGTCGTTCAGCGTCTCGCCGCCGAGAATGACCCCCGGCGCGTCGATCTTCAACGTCACAGGCAAGGGCGGTCCGCGATCGAGCCCGGCGCTCGAGAAGAACGCAGCCAGCGCTTGATAGGCGCGCTCGGGCGGCGCCGAATCCTCGTCTTTGCGGCGCAGCAGCGAATCGACGTTCAGCTCCTTGCCGCCCAGCGCGACGCTAAGGCGCGGGGACGCGCCGAAATTCGCCTTGGCGGAGCCTTGCAACGCCAAGGAGCGCGGCTCCTCGCCGAGCCGCGCCTCCAATGTCTTGAATTCGGCGTCGTCGAAATTGGCGGCGAGATCGCCGGAGACGCGCCACGGCGTGGCGGCGCCGTCGCGGATGAAGGCGCCGGAGAAAACTGCGCCGCCCGCATAGTCGAAGCGGCTCTGGCCGAGATTGAGCGAGCCGTCGAACTCGGCCCGCGAGGGGCCGAGGTCAGCGGCGAATTTGAGCGGCAACGCGCCGCCTTTCATCACGCCGGTCGCGAAATGGAAGGCGACCGCGCGGCCGCCAGGGCCGTTGGCGCGACCTCTGCCCTGAAACGGCCCGCGCAGGGACTCGGCCTGAGCCTCGACGTAAAGACCTTCGATCGTCAGCGGCGGCGCGCCAGCCGCGCCGGCGACGACAATCGAGCCGTCATGGAGCGCGACCGTGTCGAGGCCGACTGCTTCCGGCGCGGCTTTGATCGCGAGGAGCGGCGGCGCCGCCGCGCCGGTCGGGCCGCGCTTCAATTCGATGCGCGGACGCTCGAACACCGCGTCGGCGAAGCGGATTTCGCCGCGCGCGAGCGGCGCGAGCGAGAGTTCGAACTTCGCCGCCTGCGCGGAAAAGTCGGCTTCGTCTCCCTGCCCCCCGACCGCGACGTCGGCAAGTTTCAAATAGGGCGTCGGCAGCAGCGCCGCCTCGATCGGACCTCTGACCACGACCGGTCGGCCGAGCGCGGCGGACAATTCCTGTTCGACGGCGGCGCGATGCTGCGACCAGTCGACGAAATAGGGACCGACCAAAGCCGCGCTCAGCACGGCGATCAGCAGAAGGGCGAGGACGGTCAGAAAAACGCGCAAGGCGAAACGTCGATTTCAGCGGCCGGGCTCAAGCGCCGGCCCGCGCGCACAATAACGCACTTCGTGGCGCGAGGGTGACGGAAGCTCATCCCCCGCACGGCGGGAGGGATAATCACTCACTCCGTGAATATCTTCCCCGGATTCATCAAATTGCGCGGATCGAACGCCGCCTTGACGCGGCGCATCAGGTCGAGCGTCGCGGCGGAATGCTCCTCTTCGAGATAGGGCGCCTTCTTCTGACCGACGCCGTGCTCGCCGGTGCAGGTGCCGCCCATCGCCAAGGCGCGGCGCACCAGCCGGTGGGAAAAGGCTTCGCCGCGGGCGACGTCCTCCGGATCGTCGACGTCGATCAACGGGCTCGTATGGAAATTGCCGTCGCCGACATGGCCGACGATCGGCGCGACGAGACCCGATTCCTCGATGTCGCGCTGCGTCTCCTCGACGCAATCAGCGAGCCGCGAAATCGGCACGCAGACGTCCGTTGCGAAAAGCTTGGCGCCGGGCCGCAGCAGAAGCGTCGCCCAGTAGACGTCGTGCCGCGCTTGCCAGAGCTTGCTCCGCTCCTCCGGCTTGGTCGCCCAGACGAAGGGTCCGCCGTCGAACTCGGCGGCGATCTCGCCGAAGAGCCGCGATTGCTCGGCGACGCTCGCGGGCGTGCCGTGGAACTCGACGAACAGCATCGGCGTCTCGGGCAAGGACAGTTTCGAATAGGCGTTGCACGCCTTGACCTGCAGCGCATCGAGCAACTCGATTCGCGCCACCGGGACGCCGGACTGGATCGTTGCGATCACCGCATCGCAGGCCACGCGCACCGTCTTGAACGGACAGTGGCCGGCCGACATCGCCTCGGGCGCGCCATAAAGGCGCAGTGTGATCTCGGCGATCACGCCGAGCGTTCCCTCCGACCCGACGAAGAGGCGTGTCAGATCGTAGCCGGCGGACGATTTCTTGGCGCGGCTCGCGGTCTGGACGATCGCGCCGTCGGCGGTGACGACTTTCAGCGACAGGACATTATCCTTCATGGTGCCGTAGCGCACAGCGTTCGTGCCGGAAGCGCGGGTCGCCGTCATGCCGCCGATCGAAGCGTCAGCGCCGGGATCGATCGGAAAGAATAGGCCGGTATCGCGCAAATAGTCGTTGAGCGCCTTGCGCGTGACGCCCGGCTCGACGACGCAGTCCAAATCCTCGGCATGGACTTCGAGCACGCGATTCATGCGCGAAACGTCGATCGAAACGCCGCCATGCGGCGCATTGAGATGGCCCTCGAGCGACGTGCCTACGCCAAAGGCGATGATCGGGGCATCGTGCTTGGCGCACAGCTTGACCGCATCGACGACATCCTCGGTCCGCTCGGCGAACACCACCGCATCGGGCGGCTGGTTCGCGGTCCAGGTCAGCGTATGGCCGTGCTGCGCGCGCACGGCCTCCGAAGTTACGAGCCGATTGCCGAAACGGGCGGCGAGATCGCCGGTCAACGCCGCGACCGCCTGGGGCGACAGCCGGCCGTCGCGGCGGCGAAGTGGGGCGAAAGGCGGGGGCGCGACGTCGGTCACGGGCGATTCCTCTAAGGCGCGGAAGATAGGACTTGCCGGCAAGAGGAGCAAATTGCCGCTTTTCGGCGGAGACGCGGGCAGGCATGAGAGGCGCGCCATCTCCTGCCAAGCGGCGAAAGGTACGGGAAGCCAGCCGCGCTTCAACAGGCGAAGCTGAAGGGTCTCGCGCGTCGCTTTACCGGCTCGCCTGGATATGACTGCGCACGACGGGATAAATTTGCGTCTCCCAGCGTTTGCCGTTGAACACGCCGTAATGGCCGACGCCGGCTTGCAGGTGATGGGCCTTCATATAGGGCCGCAGCCCGCCGCACAGGTCCTGGGCGGCGAGCGTCTGGCCGGCGGCGCAGATATCGTCCTTCTCGCCTTCGACGGTCAGCAGAAACGTCCTGCGGATCGCCCGCGGGTCGATCCGCTCGCCCTTGAATTTCATCTTGCCGAGCGGCAGCGCCGCGTCTTGGAACACTTGCGCGATCGTCTCGAGATAGAAGTCGGCGCTCAAATCCATGACCGCGAAATATTCCTTGTAGAATTCGCGGATCGCGTCGGCCTTGTCGTGATCGCCCGCGATCCGATGCTTGACCATGTCGAGGAAGGACTTGGCGTGGCGCTCGGCGTTCATGCTCATGAAGGCGGTCAGCTGCACGAAACCAGGATAGACGCGCCGTCCGCCGCCCTTGAGGCGCGACGGGACGACGCTGATCATGTTGTCCTCGAACCATTTGAGCGGCCGCTTCATCGCCAGTTCGTTGACCTTGGTCGGCGAGACGCGCGTGTCGATCGGCCCGGCCATCAGGGTAAGACTGCGCGGCTGATGATTGTTCTTGTGCTGCGCCATGATCGTCGTCGCGGCCAAAGCGGAGACCGCCGGCTGGCACACCGCGACGATGTGGCTGTCGGGCCCCATATGCTTGATGAAGTCGATCAGGTGCTGCGTGTAGTCGTCGAGGCCGAAGGCGCCGGCGCTCTCGGGAATGTCGCGCGGGTTGATCCAATCGGTCAGAAAGACCTCGTGATCGCGCAGCATGGTTCGCGCCGTGCCGCGCAGCAGCGTCGCGAAATGACCGGACATCGGCGCGACGAGCAGCACTTTCGGTTCGTCCCGGCTTGTCGCCTTGCGAAAGCGCAGCAGGTCGCAGAACGGGGTCGAGAAGACCACGTCCGACTGGACGGGAATCTTGTCGCCGCGAATCTCGATCTCGTCGAGATCATAGGGCGGCCGATCATGCGTGAAGCCGGCCAGCGCGGCCGCCTCGCAAAACGCCGCGACCTGCTTGGCCGGCGCGACCGGCCACGGCCGGAGCGTTCGCTCCCCATGGGCGGCGAGCGACCGGACCACGTCGCCCAGATCGGCGGCCGCTTGGTAGAATTCGTACAGCATTCGTCCGGCTCGCTTCTGGCCAAGCCGAGCCAAGCAATCGCCGTGCCATTGGCATGTGATTTGCTATATCTTTCAAAGGTTTTCCCAGGAGGCCGCAATGGCGAGGGCGACGCTGACGTTGAGCAGCAAGAACTATTCGTCCTGGTCGTTGCGCGGCTGGTTGACGGCCAAGCTCGCCGGTCTCGATTTCGAGGAAGTGTTCGTCGAGCCGGGCGATCCGGACGCGCGCGCTGAAATCCTGCTCCTCTCGCCGTCGATCCTCGTTCCTTGCCTCACCTATGACGGCGTCAAAATCTGGGACACGCTGGCGATCGGCGAATTTTTGAACGAGATCGCGCCGGAAGCCGGACTCTTGCCTAAAGATTGGGCAAAGCGCGCCCATTGCCGGTCAATCTGCGGCGAAATGCATTCGGGCTTCATCTCGCTGCGGCAGGCGTTGCCGATGAACATCAAGGGGCGGTTCGAGTCCTTCAAAATCTGGTCGAAAGCCGTCGCCGACATCGACCGCATCGCCGCGATTTGGCGCGACTGCCTGGAATCCTATGGCGGCCCGTACCTGTTTGGCCCGATCTCGTTCGCCGACGCGATGTACGCGCCGGTCGTCAGCCGATTCCGCACTTATGACGTGAAGCTTGACAAGGCCTGCCAGGCCTATGCCGACCGCGTCTGGGCTCTGCCGGCGATGCAGGAATGGGTCGCGGCGGCGCTGGCCGAGACGGAGGAGATCGAGGAGCTCGAGGCCGAGTTCTAACGACGCTGCGTTCAGACGGATCATAAAGACGCGAGCGATCGGCCGGCCTGATCCCGCGAAGCGCTCCACTCGCCGGCAAAGCTCCACGACTCGGACTGCTTCGCCGCTTCGCTCCTGGCAAAGACGGCGGACTTGTTTTGACGCCGCGCCGACCGCCTACGCCCGACCGAGATTCTGTCGATTCTCGATCAGATCGTTGACCACGCTCGGATCGGCCAGCGTCGACGTATCGCCCAGCGCCGAGAACTCGTTCTCCGCGATCTTCCGCAAAATCCTTCGCATGATCTTGCCGGACCGCGTCTTCGGCAGGCCGGGCGCGAATTGGATGACGTCGGGCGAGGCGATGGGCCCGATCTCCTTGCGCACCCAGGCGACAAGCTCTTTGCGCAGCTCTTCACTAGGCTGTTCGCCGGCCATCAGCGTCACGTAAGCGTAAATGCCCTGGCCTTTGATGTCGTGCGGGTAGCCGACCACCGCCGCCTCGGAGACTTTCTCATGCGCGACCAGGGCGCTCTCGACCTCGGCGGTGCCCATGCGGTGGCCCGAGACGTTGATGACGTCGTCGACGCGGCCGGTGATCCAGTAATAGCCGTCTTCGTCGCGCCGGCAGCCGTCGCCGGTGAAGTATTTGCCGGGATAGGTCGAAAAATAGGTCTGCACGAATCGCTCGTGATCGCCGTACACGGTGCGCATCTGGCCGGGCCAGGAATCGGCGAGGACGAGATTGCCCTCGCAGGCGCCTTCCAGGACCTTGCCGTCGCCATTGACGATTTCCGGCTTGATCCCGAAGAAGGGCCGCGTCGCCGAGCCGGGCTTCAGCGCGGTCGCGCCGGGCAGCGGCGTAATCAATATGCCGCCGGTCTCGGTCTGCCACCAGGTGTCCACGATCGGGCAGCGATGGTCGCCGACGACGCGATGGTACCATTCCCAAGCTTCCGGATTGATCGGCTCGCCGACCGAGCCGAGCAGGCGCAGCGAAGCGCGGCTGGTCTTTTTCACCGGCTCTTCGCCCGCGCCCATGAGCGCGCGGATGGCGGTCGGCGCAGTGTAGAAGATGTTGACCTTGTGCTTGTCGACCACTTCCCAGAAGCGGCTCACGCTCGGGTAGTTGGGCACGCCCTCGAACATCAAGGTCGTCGCGCCATTGGCGAGCGGACCATAGACGATGTAGCTATGGCCGGTGACCCAGCCGATATCGGCCGTGCACCAATAGATGTCGCCGTCATGATAGTCGAAGACGTATTGATGGGTCATCGCCGTATAAATGAGATAGCCGGCGGTCGTATGCAGCACGCCTTTCGGCGCGCCGGTCGAGCCTGACGTATAGAGGATGAACAGCGGATCCTCCGCATCCATCGGCTCGGCCGGGCAGTCGGGGGAAGCCTTGGCCATCGCCTCGTCGAGCCAGACGTCGCGCTCCGGATGCCAGGCGATCGCGCCGCCGGTGCGCTTGGCGACCAGCACCCGCTCGACGCAATTCGTCTTGCCGACGGCGACGTCGACATTGGCTTTCAACGGCGCCTTGCGGCCGCCGCGCAGGCCCTCGTCGGCGGTGATGACGACAGCCGATTGCGCGCCGGCGATGCGGCCGGCGAGCGAATCGGGCGAGAAGCCGCCGAACACGACCGAATGGATGGCCCCGATCCGCGCGCAAGCGAGCATCGCGTAAGCCGCCTCGGGAATCATCGGCATATAGATGGTGACGCGGTCGCCTTTCTTGACGCCCTGGCTCTTCAGCACATTGGCCAGGCGGCAGACCTGCTCATGCAACTGGCGATAGGTGATCTTCTTCGAATCTTTCGGATCGTCGCCTTCCCAGAGGATCGCGACCTGGTCGCCACGCTTGGCGAGATGGCGGTCGACGCAATTGACCGCGACATTGGTCTTGCCGCCCTCGTACCATTTGATCGAGACCTGGCCGGGGCCGAACGACGTGTCCTTGACCCTGACGAACGGCTTCATCCAGTCGATGCGCTTGGCCTCGTCGCGCCAGAATCCTTCCGGGTCGCTGATCGACCGGGCGTAGAGCTCCCGATATTTGGCGTCGTCGATATAGGCGCGGCTCGCCCATTCCTTGGGGACTTCGTAGACCTTCGCCGACATTTAATCCTCCCTTGGCCCCGCCGGAACAGGCGGACGCCGCGACGATGACTCCGTTGTCCAACATTATGCAGCGCCGCTTTGATCCAGGACAAGCGGCGCCGCCTTCGCCTTTCGTCGCGGGTCGAGAAGCCCCGATGTCATTCCCGCGCAAGCGGGAAGCCAGCGAACCTCGGCGTCTCAGGTTCAGCCTGGATTCCCGCTTTCAGGGGAATGACATTCCTCGCAGGTTGGGCTTGACAATGACCGCCGGTCAGTTACATAAATGACCAGTGGTCATTAATCGGAAAGCGCCGCGCAAGCGCCGCGCCGTCACCGAAGCGCTGAAAGACGCCCGCCGCGACGCCATCCTCGCCGCGGCTGAGGCGCTGTTTTGCAACCAAGCTTTCGAGAGCATCGCCATGAGCGACATCGCCGCCGCCGCCGGCCTCGCCAAGGGCACGCTCTATCTCTACTTCCGCACGCGGGAGGAGATTTTCCTCGCGCTGTTGCTGCGCGAATTCTCCGCCTGGCTCGCCGATTTCGCCAAGGCTGCGGCTCGCTTCGCCTCGCCCGAAGCGGCGCTCGACTGGATCGCCGCCTCGCTCGCTGCGCGCCGCGAACTCCTGCGTCTCGCCGCGCTTTTGCACCTCGTCCTCGAGCGTAACCTGCCGGTCGAGACCGCCCGCGCCTTCAAGCTCGAAGTCGAAGCGGGACTGACCGCGCTGGCGCCGCGCGTCGCCGAGGCTTTGCGCATTGGCGACGAAGCTGAGGCGCGGCGCTTTCTGCGCTGGCTGCAGGCGAGCCTGGTCGGGCTCTATCAATTAGCCTCGCCCGCGCCGGCGGTGCGCGCCGCCATGGCCGAGGAGCCGCGTCTGGCTGGGCTCGCGATCGACTTTGAAAGCGAATTGCGCGCCATGCTCGGCGCGCTGCTCAAAGGGACGCGCGAGCGTCCTTAACCTTAGCGACAGGACCGCGATATGACGCAGTGCCGCTTCAACGGGGTCAGCCGCGAGCTCCCTGAAAGCCCCGACGCCACGCTGATCGACGTCATCCGCGACCGCGAAGGCCTCACCGGCGCGAAGCTGGTTTGCGGCGCGGGCGTCTGCGGCGCTTGCACAGTGCTGCTCGACGGCGCGCCGGTCGCGAGTTGCCTTCTGCCGGCAAAAGCGGCGGCGGGCCGGAGCGTGGTCACGATCGAGGGGATCGGGGCCGGGGCGCTGCATCCGGTGCAGAAGGCGTTCATGGCGCTCGATGCGTTGCAATGCGGCTTTTGCACGCCGGGCTTCATCGTCGAGTCTGTCGCCTTCCATGACGAATGGCGCGCCAAGAAAGGCGCCGCGGTTCCGACCCGCGAGGAGATCGCCGCTGCTCTTTCCGGCCATCTCTGCCGCTGCGGCGCATACGACAATATTCTTCGCGCCGTCGCCGAGGCCTGCGCCGGGCGCTTCGACGGCGGCGATGCGGCGCGATCGCCTCGCGTCGAAGCGCGCGACAAGGTCGCCGGGGCCGCAAAATACACGGTCGACATCCGCCACGACAGGCAGTTCGAGGGCGTCGTCTTTCGATCACGGATTGCGCACGCCAAGATCGAGGCGCTCGACTTCGCCGAGGCGCTCGCCATTCCCGGCGTCGCGGCCGCGATCTCGCTGCTCGGCGAAGACCGTACCGTCCGCTATGTCGGGCAACAGATCGCCGCCGTGGCCGCCGCCGATCGCGAGACCGCGCTCAGAGCATGCGCCGCGATCAAAGTTCAGTACCGAGAATTGCCGCCTGTCGTCGGCATGGACGCCGCCCGCATGCCGACAGCGCCCGAAATTTTCGCAGGGTCGCGAAAGAGCGCCGGCAACGCCTCCGAGGGCATGGCTATGCCGACGCCGTGGCGGCGGAACGTCCGCGGCCCGTCTTCGGCGTTCTCGCTCAAAGCGAAGAAAGCGCGCAATTGGATCGCGGCGGCGAGAGAGGCGGGCGATCCGCTCTTGTTCGAGGCGACCTTTCGCACCGGGGCGCAGCAACATTGCTCGCTCGAACCGCATGCCGCGGTCGCGCGCTTCGACGGCGACCGACTTACCGTGCATGTCTCGACGCAAGCCGTGTTCGAGCTGAAGAAGCTCATCGCCAAGCGCTTCAAGCTCGATCCGTCCCATGTGCGCGTCATCGCGACGCATGTCGGCGGCGGCTTCGGCTCGAAGGCGACGCTCGGGATCGAGACGGTCGCCGCAATCGAGCTGGCGCGGGCGGCGAAGGCGCCGGTGCGAGTGGTCTTCGACAGGCATGAAGAACTGTCGGTGGCGGGTTATCGGCCGGGCGCGGAAATGAACATCGCCCTGCTCGCCGACCGCGACGGCCGTCTCAAGGCGCTCTCGCTGGCGGCGCATGGCGACACCGGCGCGTCGGTCAATTCGACCATCGCCGCGCTGGCGCGGCTCATCTACCCGGCCGAGGCGAAAGATCTTTCCGATTTCGACGTGGTCAGCAACCTGCCGCCTGGCGCCCCGTTCCGCGCGCCCGGCGGTCCGCCCATGGCCTTTGCGCTCGAACAGGCGGTCGACGAGGCGGCGCTGCGCTTGAAGACGGACCCGATCGCTCTGCGCAAGCGCTGGGACGACAATCCCAACCGCCGTCGCCTTTACGAGTGGGCGCAAGGGCTCAGCGCGTGGCGCAACGCCGCGCCGCCGGCGTCGAAGACCGGCCGCTACCGGCGCGGCGTTGGCGTCGCCGCCGGCTATTGGCTGTACCTTTGGCAGCCTGGCTCGAAAGTGCAGCTTTCAGTCGAAAGCGGCCGCATCGTCGTCGCTTCGGCGGCGCAAGACATCGGCACCGGCAGCCGCACGGTGCTCGCCAATACGATCGCGCGCGAATTCGAGTTGGAGCCGCACGAAGTCGAAGTCCGCATCGGCGATTCGAGCCTGCCGGAAGGCCCGGGCTCCGGCGGCAGCCGGACCACGGCTTCCCTCGTCCCGCCGGCGCTCCTCGCCGCGCAGAAGCTCAAGCAGGCCGTCCAGCAGCGAACGCGGCGCGAGCCGCAAGCCGGCTCCAACGCGCCGTGGCGCGAGATGATCGCAGCCTGTCCGGATTTCTCGGTTTCGAGCGAGCGGCCGGAAGACGCGAGGACATTGGCGCCAGGCGTCCGCTCGCCGCTTGGGGAGGTCGGCCTCATGGGCCACATATTCGGTTGGATGATGCGGCGCTTCTCGCACATCGCCATCGGCGCTGGCGCGCCAAGCTCGGTCCAGGTCGTCGAGGTCGAAGTCGATACTCTGTTGGGACATGTCCGCGTTCTCGAAGTCCACACCGGGATCGCGGTCGGAAAACTCGCAGCGCCCGCGCTGGCGCAAAGCCAGGCGAGCGGCGCCATTGTTCAGGGCGTCGGCTACGCGCTCTATGAGGGCCGCGAGGTAGACCTTCAGACGGGCGACGTCCTCACGGCGGGGATGGAGGATTATCGCCTGCCTGGCGTCGCCGATACGCCGCTCATCGATCTCCATTTCGACGAGGGCGGATTCGATCATGTCCTTGGCGGCGGCGTCGGCATCGGCGAGGTCGCGACCGTCCCCACCGCTGCGGCTATCGCCAACGCCGTGCGCAACGCGACCGGCGTCAGGCCGAAAGAGATACCGCTGCGGCCCGACCGGATGTTGCGGCTGTTGAGCGAGGGAGCGCGGACATGAGCGCGCCGATGATGATCGCGGACGGAAAGGCGATTGAGCTTCGAGCGGGCGGTACGGACCTTTCCGAAAGACGCCGGAGCGGCGTCTCGCGCGGATCGCTGATCGACATCGCGCCGACGCCGGATATGACGGGCATCGATTGCAGCGCGAACGGTGCGGCGCGCATCGGCGCCTTGGTCACGATCGATCGGATTGCGAACGACCCTCGTATCGCGGCCGCCTATCCGGGCCTCGCCGCGGCCGCCGGCGGCCTGGCGACGCCGCAAATCCGGCGCGTCGCCACGATTGGCGGCAATCTCGCCCAGCATTCGCGCTGCTGGTACTATCGCAATCCCCATACCGCTTGCCTCAAGAAGCACGGCTCGATTTGTTCGGCGCGAGGCGGCAATCATCTCTACGGCGTCATTTTCGACTTGGGCCCATGCGTCGCGCCGCATCCCTCGACGATGGCCGCTGCGCTCCTGGCGTATGACGCGAGGATCGACACTGACCGCCGGGCCGACCTGACGATCGCGCAATTGTTGGGCGACGGCGCTAATGGCGCTGTCGACAACGCGCTCGAGCCGGGGGAGACGATCACGCGCGTCGAACTGCCGCCGCCAACGCTCGGCGAGCGCGCGCTGTACAAGCGGGCGATTTCCCGGGCCTCTGCCGAATGGCCGCTGGTCGAGATCGTCGCCCGCGCCGTCGTCGCGGACGGCTCGCTGCGCTTGCTTCGCCTCGCCGCGGGCGGCGTCGCGCCCGTCCCCCTGCGGCTCGCGGCCGCGGAAGCGGCGGCTCAAGGCGCGGCCGCGACCGGCGCGACCATCGCCCGCGTTGTCGAACAATCGACCGCCGGCGCAAAACCGCTGGCGATGACGGCGTACAAGCTCGATCTGCTCAAGGGACTCGTGCGGGATCTGATGGAGCGGCTTTTGGCTTAGACTGACGCCGCTCAATTGCCCCTCGAATAATAATTTCAGACCGGTCAGACGTTTGACGCTTCTGGAGGTACGAATTACAACAAAAATATTGACTAAGGCGCGCGACGATCCTATGTACCGCTGGCCGTGACAACGCCGTAACTGCTCTGACGGCAGAGGTACTGAAGCAATAATTTTCTCTTGATCTTCTTCCAGTGCTGGAGCGAATTGCGTGTACGCCGAGCCGCTGAAAACGTCATTGCGAGGAGCGAAGCGACGAAGCAATCCATTCATAGGGCTGAGCTTTACGAATGGATTGCTTCGCTTCGCTCGCAATGACGGATGGGGTCTACCTAAAAGCGACTCGCTCTAATAAATCCATGGGCTTGCGGCGGCGCCAAGGAAGGGCGGGGAAGGAGAAAGGAAGCAAGGGGAAGGAAAAGGAAATGTTTTTCTTCCCGTTGTTTCTGGCGCGATCCTCTATCCCGAAGGGAAAGGCAAAAAAGGCGTAGTATCCTTCCCCAAGCCCTCGGAGGCGTCATTGCGAGGGGCGAAGCGACGAAGCAATCCATTCATAGAGCTGAGCCTTACGAATGGATTGCTTCGCTTCGCTCGCAATGACGGGTGGGTCTATGAAATGAAAAGGATTTCTGGCGAGACAGGCGATCCATTGCGCTCGCTTATAATCCGCCCATTTCGCAGATGATCTTCCACTCGGCGTCTGTCACCGGCTGCACCGAGAGCCGCGACAGCTTGACTAGCGCCATATTGGCGAGGCGCTTGTCGGCCTTGATCGCCGCCAGCGTGACCGGCTTGGGCAGCGCCTTCACGACGCGGAAGTCGACCATGCCGAACGTGCCGGTCTCGTCGGTCGGATCGGGGTAATACGTCTTGCTCACTTCGACGATGCCGACGATCTCCTTGCCTTCGCCGGAATGATAGAAGAAGGCTTCGTCGCCAAGCTTCATCGCCATCAGGTTGAGCTTGGCGGCGTGATTGCGCACGCCGTTCCAATTCGTCCCCTTCTTGCCGGCCGCGACCTGCTGATCGAAGGACCAGGACGAGGGTTCGCTTTTGACGAGCCAGTGAGCCATTTTCAAAGACCCTCAGGCGAGCGGCGCGCCGACGCCCTGGCGCCAGGCTTTGACGCTTATCGATTCGAAGAGGCCGACTTTGCCGAAAGGGTCGTCGTCGACGAGTTTGAGCGCCTCGTCCTGATCGGCGACGTCGAAAATCAGCATCGAGCCGATCGGCGTCTCATTGTCGGGCCCGAGCAAGGCGCCGGCGACTTTCAGCTTGGCGCCGAGCCCGTTGAGATAGGCGAGATGGGCCGGCCGGTTGTCGAGCCGGGTTTGCAGATGGTCGGGCTTGTCGATGCAGGTGGCGACGAAAAGCAAGGGCGTCCCCCGGGTGAGCCGCGGCAAGCTAAGCGAAGGCGCGAGAAGCGTAAAGCGCCGGTCGCCTACGCCTCGGCCTTGGGCGGGCGGGAAAGGAGGGCGCGTACCGCGTCGCTGGGTTCGATCGCGCCTTTGAGCAGGGCGTCGACGCTTTCGGCGATTGGCATCTCGACGGCGTGCGCCTTGGCGAGGTCGATCAGAGCGCCGGCCGTGTAGACGCCCTCGACGAGCTTGCTCGCGGCCAAAGCCTCGGGGACTTTGGCGCCGCGGCCAAGCGCCAGGCCAAAAGCGAAATTGCGCGATTGCGGCGAGGTGCAGGTCAGCACCAGATCGCCAAGGCCGGAGAGGCCGGCGAGGGTCTGCGGCTTGGCCCCGAGCGCCGCGCCGAGGCGGGAGAGTTCGGCGAAACCGCGCGCGATCAAAGCCGCGCCGGCGCTCGCGCCGAGACTCAAGCCGGCGGCGACGCCGCAGGCGATGGCGAGCACGTTCTTGGCCGCGCCGCCGATTTCTACCCCGATCACGTCGGTCGAATGATAGAGGCGAAAGCTCGCGCTTTGCAGCGCGTCGGCCAGCGCCTTGGCCAAATCCTCGTCCGACGCCGCGAGGGTCGCCGCGGTCGGCAGGCCGGCGGCGACGTCGGCGGCGAAGCTGGGCCCGGACAAAATCGCCGCCGGATGGGCGGGCGCGGCCAGCGTGAGCGCCTCCGTCATGAACAGATCGTCGCCCTGCTCGATTCCCTTCGCGCAGGCGACCAGCGGCCGGCCGGGCGCCAGCACTTCGGCGAGCTCCTCGGCGACGCCGCGCGTCGCTTGCGCCGGCACGACGACGAGCGTCGCCGCGCAATCGGCAAGGTCGATAATCTCCGATGTCGCCTTGACGCTCTCGGAGAGGAATACGTGAGGCAAGCGACGGGGATTCTCGCGCGTCCTGGCCAGGGCCAGCATCTCGGCCTCGTCGCGGCCCCAAAGCACGACTTTTCGTCCCGCGCTCGCCGCCACATTGGCGAGGGCGATGCCCCAAGCGCCGGCGCCGGCTACGCCGATGGTTTGAAATTCGGTCAGGGCTGGCTCCTCCTTCCTACGCGCCATCTAAGAGCGAACCGAAACATCCATTCCTAGATCAAACCTCCGTGTCATTCCCGCGAAAAGCGGGAATCCAGGAGCGGCGGCGCTTGCCGGATAGGCCGTCCTGGATTCCCGCTTGCCAGGCTGTGAGAAAACTCCTTTGGCGTTGATTTAGAGGCGCGGGGCTGATTCTGTGCGGGTACGGCGTGGGAATGATTTGCAGGTCCCGAT